>JAUIHU010000528.1 GCA_030432175.1 Verrucomicrobiia bacterium
GCTTAAGTCAGGGACGGTTTGCTTCATCCGACGGGAAGTGTCGAAGCTTTGCTGCAGAGGGAGATGGATATGTGCCAGGAGAAGGCGTTGGAGCGGTGTTGCTGAAACCATTGGATCAGGCAAAGCAGGATGGGGATCGGATCCTGGGCGTGATTTGTGGAGTGGCGGTCAACCATGGAGGGCGCACTTATGGTTACACTGTTCCTGATCCAAACGCACAAGCAGATTTGATTCAATCTGCGATGGCCGAAGCGAACGTGCATCCTGCGGATCTTTCGTACATCGAAGCGCACGGGACAGGAACAGCTCTGGGAGATCCAATTGAACTGTCCGCCTGGCGTGAAGTTTGGAAAGCTTTTGGAGAAGATCCGGAAAAAAAATGTCCGATGGGAACCATCAAGGCAAACCTGGGACATCTCGAATCAGCGGCAGGCATTGCCGGGCTGACCAAGACATTGCTTCAGTTGCAACATGAGACCATTGCTCCACTGTTGCTGCATGGTGGGAAATTTAATCCGGATCTGGACCTGGAGACAGTTCCGGCGAGGTTTCCGTTGAAGCCAGAACTGTGGAGACGTTCTTCCAGACCTCGCATCGCGGCTATCAGTTCCTTTGGAGCTGGTGGATCCAATGCTCACTTGATTTTGGAAGAAGCGCCAACACAAGTTATTGCAGAAAACAAATCAACGCTTCCTGTAGTTCATGACTCAACTGAAAAAGCTCCTGTTCCAATCTTTCTGTCGGCTACCACTCCAGACAGACTTCGCGTGTTGCAGGAATCCTGGTTGAACTGGATTGAGCGAACGAATTCATTGCCGGATCTGGATAACGCATCGCAGACCTTGATACACGGGAGAGCCTCCTTGTCTGTGCGCTGGTCTGCGTTAGCGCGAGACTGGAAAGATTTGCAGGAGAAACTCACCCGTTGGTTGAAGCAGGGCGCCGCTGATGAATGCCAGATGAACGATTTGTCAGATCAGCAGGAAATGCTAGGGGCAGAAAGACTGACAGGCGATGAATCATCCGAAGAGTTGAGATCGAAATGGTTGAATGGCGCGACTGTTGATTCTGAGAAATGGAGACCGTCTCAGGGATGGAGTCCGGTGGAACTTCCTTTGTATCCATTCGAACGGCGATTGGTTTGGTTTCAGAATGAACAACGCACGGAAACAGGATTACAAAAACCGGCGCTGTTTTCATCATCTCGAAATTTGGAAAAACATTCTGAACAAATTTCGAAGGTATTTGTGCCCGTTTGGACTGAGTTTCGAGAGGAGGCATCTCCGAAAAAATCCGACTCGCCTTTAGTCGGTGGATGGGTGTTGTGCAATGAACAAAGCCTGGCAGCGGGTCAGCAATGGACCAAAAGATTTCCAAAAGGTTTGTGGAAGGTTCTGCAACGTGAAGATGAGATTTCTGAGAATGATTCACCCGAGTCTATCCTGGACTTGCGGTCCATGCCAAAACAGTCAGGTCATGGAGCTAATGGGGCAATCTCAGTTGAGGACTCGATTCTTGGTACACCGAAGGATGAATCCTGGTGGAATCAAACACAATCAGTGTTGTTCAGAAATCCGAAACTTTGGCTGCATGTAACTGGAGAGTTATTCGGACCGGAATTGGTCCGTCCAGGAACTCTGGCGGGCGCCTATGGGAATGGTTTATTTGCAATGCTTGGATCCGAACACCAGCGGACCGAGACTAGGACAGTCGACGTTTGTTTAGATGATTGGAATAGCGAACAATGGTTGGATTTCCTGGAATCAGAATTAGCGGTTACTGGCGGTAGCACGCAAATCGCTTATCGCAATGACAAACGTCTGGATCTGTCGTGGGATGTCCGTGATTTATCGGGTGAGAGGTGGCAGCCGAAGTCGGATCGTGCGTATCTGATTACTGGAGGCGTCCGAGGGATTGGGTTAACTCTGTCGAAACGACTGGTACAGCAGGGCGTGAAGCGATTGGCGTTGACCGGATTTCAGCCCCTGCCAGATGTGGACGAGTGGGAGAGATTTTTAGAATACAATACAACGGCGCATCCACTTTATCTCAAAATTAAAAACCTCAACCAGTTGCGAGTTGCCGGCGCTGAACTCGAAATATATGCCGGTTCACTGAGTGATCGGGAGGCCGTTGGAAAGTTTGTTCGCCGAGTGCAAAACCGTTGGGGTCGCATTCACGGTGTTTTCCACGCTGCCGGTTCTGCCAATCTGGATTCGCCGTCTTTCCTGAAGAAATCAGCCGACAGCGCTGCGCAGGTATTAGATCCAAAATGGCAAGGCATCCAGACACTCGCCGAAGCGTTTTCGGATCAGCCTCCTGAGTTTGGTGTTCTTTTCTCTTCGGTTGCCTCCGCCATACCTGCGCTGGCAGTGGGTGGATCCGATTACGCAGCGGCCAATCGCTGCCTGGATCACTGGGCGCGTAATCAATCTGGAAAATCACAGACGCGGTGGCTATCGATCCACTGGCCCAGTTGGAGTGAATCCGGCATGGGTGAAATCAAATCCCGCAAGTATCAGGAACTCGGGATAGGTTCGCTGACTGATCAGGAAGGATTGGAAACGCTTGAACTCTGTCTGGGGGATCGGTACTTGGAGGAATGTCTTCCGGTATCTCCCCGAGCCTGGGCTTCCTGGAAAGATTCTCCATGGAAAAATTGGAGCGCGCGAAATGGGCAAGTTTTAGAGAATAGACAGACAGCCGTTGAGGGGCATAGTCGATTTTCCAACCACTCTGGAAAGACGCAGGAGGAATCGGTAACCGCTCCCCTGTTGAAAGAAATCACCCGGCTTTTTGCCGAAGAACTTCGTGTCGAGCCGGAGCGAATGAAACCGGATACGCGCTTCGAAGAATTTGGCGTGGACTCCGTTCTCCTCGCAGAACTGGTGCAGCGAATGGATCGGGAATGGAACATTCAACTTTCACCGGAAATCCTGATCGAAGCACCGACATTGAGAAAGCTGGCGGATCGATTGCTCCAGGATTTCCCTCAACTTGGTAAGGCCGCTGGATCAGCGGAAGAAGACGTCGCGGTTGTTCCGGAGAATGTCCAAAACGGCGATCAGGTTCATTCCAGTGTTATTGCTTCACGCGGACCCAATAATAATCAGCCCGATGAACCCATAGCTGTGATTGGTTTTGCAGGAGATTTTCCTGGAGCGCCGGATGTGAATCAGTTCTGGAGAAATCTCACTCAGGGTGTGGATGGTGTTGGTGAAATTCCTGAAGATCGCTGGTCCATTGCTGAGTATTTCAGTTCACAGAAGGCTCCAGGTAAAACCTACAGCAAGTGGGGCGGTTTTATAGAAAAGATTCAATGGTTTGATCCGGCCTACTTTGAAATACCCGACGACCTTTCACCTTCGATTGATCCATTGTCACGGCGGTTTCTGGAAACATCAGTCCAGGCGATTCGTTTTGCCGGATATGAAATCCCTGCGTGGCGGGGTGAACGAGTGGGGGTATTTGCCGGATCTCGTGTCAGTAATTTTGTTTCGAGACTGGGAACATTTCATCCTCAATCCATTGTTGGTGTCGGTCAGAATTTTATTTCGGCTTACCTGTCGCATTGGATGAACTGGACTGGCCCCAATCTGGTAATCGATACTGCATGTTCTTCAGCGTTAAGCGCGTTGCATATTGCTTGTCGTTCTTTAAAGACAGGTGAATCCGACGTGGCGCTGGCGGGAGCTTCTGAAATTCTGCTGGATGAAGGACCTTATTTGCTCCTCAGCTCCAGTGGGGCCTTGTCGCCCAGTGGCAGGTGTCGTCCGATGGATCAATCCGCTGACGGAATTGTTCCCGGCGAGGGAGCTGGCGTGTTGGTGTTAAAGCGGTTGTCGGATGCGGTTCATGACGGAGATTCGATTTACGCAGTGATTGAAGGATCTGCCACCAACAATGATGGCCGAACGAT
>JAUIHU010000529.1 GCA_030432175.1 Verrucomicrobiia bacterium
ACCGCGAGCGCTGGCAGAAATACCGCCGGTGGCTCGGAACCTGGCGCTGTTGGCTGGTAAATCAAAAACGACAATGGACTGTGAATGCGATCCAATTCCGAACGCAACCGGATCTCCACTCGCGTCTCGTAAAGGCTTTGCGGTGCAATCCTGATTTTTCAAAGTTTGACCCCAACCTTGTTCAGCCGATTTCCATTCCAGATTGGTCAACTGGATCTGTGTTCCGTCCGTGAGTTCCAGTGTCGGTTCAAACCAGGACCCATGATCATTCCCATTCCCGTCACCGGCATCATCGACGATCAGGAACAGCTCTTTCATGCCGCTGACATTCGCTTCAATAGCAACCTGATCCCGGCCCTTCACGACTTTGGAAGTGAACACCGGTTGAATATCTGCCTGGACCTCCAGCTCCATTGGAAACGGAGGATTCGCCACTTTCAGCAAAGCAGGCGCGGCAGCTTGCAAGCCCATTCTACCCAGTCCGACCGCTGCGGTGACCTGCACTCTAGGATCATTATCCTGTAGAGAATCCACATAAATTTCAGCCGGGATGTTGCGCATTTGAGATTTCCGATCCGTCATGGCGCGCAGGGCAAACTCTTTTACGCTGGGATCCTCCAGCAAGGTTTGCAGTCCCTCGTGAGAACGAGATCCGAGCAGTTGTTTTAATGTGAAAATCGCAGCCACTCTGGAACTCAAAGGGTAGGACTTGTTTTTCGCAACGGCAAAAAGGTTGGCTGCCTGGGATTGAGCGTTGCGTGTCAGTATTTCTTGTTGGACAGCCAGACGGATCGAAGCGCTGGGAACTCTCAAGCTATTGACCAGTTCATCATCTGAAAGCGATTTCAATCTTGGGATGGGATGGTATTGCCAACCTTTCGGAGTAACAACTTCAACAAATCCTTTGTCCGGCGAACCGCGATACCCGGCTCCATCCCAGGCTGAGAGATAAAGCCGACCGGACCCGTCGGAATCAACGTCAGTGATTTGCGGGAGTCGGATGAAATTTTCAGGTACCTGAGTAAAGCTGGGTCCGTCCGGGGTGACTCGATGAATCACCAATTGGCTGCGGCCCCAGTCACACATCATCGGTTGGTTATTGTATGCGGCTGGCCATCCCTGTTCTTCAAAAAACAGTGCGCCGGTCCCGGAACCGCCACCGAGATCTTCCAATGCAGGAATGATTTCATCAGTGAATCGTTTGAATAAAACCGGGTACCCATACTCACCACTTTGGATCTGATGGATGAAACGTACATTCCAACCTCCACCGTCATTGGTGTTACCGCGAGTGAAAATGTTCATGAACGGGTCAATGGCGACATCATAAATGTTGCGCAGCCCGTGGGTATATACCTCCATTTCGGTCCCATCAGGTCGAACCCGCACAATGCCGCCACCTAACATCGTCAGTTCGCGTCCATCGCTGCCTTTCGCTCCGACGATCCCAAAGTCTCCCACGGCAATATAGATCCAACCATCAATTCCCATACGGATTCCATTGGTAGTGTGGTCGGCGCCTCGATCCTGGTTGTGCTTCGGGACGCTGATGTCGGAGATCAGTCGTGTTGGACCCTGATCTGCTACGCCATCCCAATCCGCGTCAGTAAAGACCGACAGATGCATGGCTTCCAGGATCCCGGTGGATTCCGGAATGACCGTATGCAAAACATAAAGTTGATCCCCAACAGAAATCAGGCCGCGAGGATTATCCACTTCAGCGAAAACGGTGTGCTCATCAGCGACTCCATCCTGATCAGTGTCGATCAATCTCAAAATCGCTCCTTTCCCAGCTCCTTTCCCGAGAGATCCGTTTTTGTCCACACCGACAAAGACTTCCCCCGAAACTGCAGCGCAAAGACATGCCGGACTCGGTGTGAGATCCGGTCCGGAAAAACGAGTATGGGTTAAATCATCCGGAACGCGAACTTGTGACCAGCCTGTGACCAGGCTGGCGGTTGTTAGGATTGTGATGAGTGATATGGATTTCATGATGCCCGGCATTAAAATACCAAGGTCGGATTGATTAAATCCTGGATTCTGGAAACTCGGACGGACTCCTTAGCCGCCTCGGCTCTTCGGATTTGTTCCTCAAAACTAACCACTGGTTCTGATATACGTTGGATTTTCAAGGCTTTACCAGTGGTTTCATCGACATCCACCAAAGCCCCCTGAAGTCTCACATCGCGAGCAGCTATCTCCAATCTTTTGGATTCAGCCGTCAAAAAACGGTGAATGGCCTGATCTGCTTCCCGTCCTATCACTCCTTCATGCGGACCGGTGAAACCTGCATCTGACAAATAAGCGGTACCTTTTGGAAAAATTGATTCATCGGCTGTTTGCACATGCGTATGCGTACCAACGACGGCGCTGACATGACCGTCCAGGAAACGTCCCATGCAGATTTTCTCAGCGGTCGCCTCAGCATGGAAATCAACGAATACAACCTGAACCTCCTTCCGCAATCGAGTGGCCGCTTCCATTCCGGCGTGAAAGGGATTCTCCAGAGGTTTCATGAATGTTCTTCCCTGGAGATTAATGATGCCCACCTTGATACCATTCGGAGCCAAAACAATCCCAGCTCCATTTCCGGTAACTCCGGAAGGGTAATTCAGCGGACGAAAAAATCGCGGTTCATTCTTCAACAACTGAATGACTTCGCGATTGTCCCATAAATGATCTCCTGAGGTAATCGCATGAACACCCGAGTCAAAAATCTCATTCGATGTCTTCACAGTGTGTCCGGCTCCGTGAGCGGAGTTCTCACCGTTTGCAATCACAAAGTCGATCTCATACTTTTCCTGAAGAACCGGAAGGATTTCCCTGACAGCGCGTCTGCCCGGTCGCCCCACGATGTCCCCGATAAACAAAATTCTGAACACGGCCGCATGATAGACCTCGCCGCCGCTGGTGTAAATAGTGTCCAATAGTAAGGACTGTCAAAAGCTTAAGCATCGAGAATTGGGAGGGAATAATTTTAAGATATCGAACGGGAGTTTTTTTGTTTTTGCTTCGCTTGCATGAACTCTAAAAAAAGTTTCGCCGTGTTTGTTTTTCGTGGCAGTTTGTCGTTCGGCAAGGGTAAGCACTTATTTTGAGCGATCGACATTCATTCAGCGCGTTTCAACACGCGAATTATCGTATTTTCTTCTTCGGATCCGGGGTGTCCCTGATCGGAGCATGGATGCAGCAAGTGGCAGAAAGCTGGCTGGTTTATGAAATCACACAAAGTCCGGCAGCTTTGGGAGTGATTCGATTTCTGACAACCATTCCGGTGACGGTTTTAACACTCTCGGCTGGCATTCTCGCGGATAAGTGGTCCAAGCGAACCATCCTCATCTGCACGCAAACCACGGCCATGATGACAGCCACGGGTTTGTTTTTGCTAGTGGTGACTGATCAGGCGGCGATGTGGAATATCGGGATCCTTGCCCTGATCCTTGGCATGGCAAACGCCTTTGATATTCCTTCGCGGCAGAGTTTCATTGTGGAGTTGGTTGGCAAGAAGGACCTGATGAACGCGATCGCTCTGAATTCCACGCTCTTCCATGGAGCGCGAGCGCTGGGGCCTGCTGTGGCTGCAGGTATGATTGCCTGGGTCGGTATGGCGGCCTGCTTTTTACTTAACGCCATCTCGTTTCTGCCAATAATCTGGGCCTACTCCAGAATGAAACTCCCTCCCAGGGAGAAGCGCGATTCCAAAGACGGCCGACCTCGTCCTGGACTCAAAGATGCAGCGCGTATTATTTGGTCCAATCCTGAAATGCGTTTAACGATTGGTCTCGTCAGTACCATGAGCCTGTTTGGAACATCGGCATTGGTAGTAGCCCCTGTGTTTGCCCGGGAATCATTGGCAATGGACGCAGGAGGATATGGAACTCTGATGGCAGCCAATGGACTGGGCGCTT
>JAUIHU010000530.1 GCA_030432175.1 Verrucomicrobiia bacterium
GGAGATTTTGGGAATCGTTGGAGAATCCGGATCTGGCAAGTCGGTGACCTGCTATTCGATGTTAGGATTAATTCCACAACCTCCGGGCAGGATTGATGGAGGCCAGGCTCTGTTCGACGGACAGGATTTGCTTCAGCTCAACAAAAAACAGATGCGGCAGATTCGTGGGAAGAGAATCTCGATGATTTTCCAGGATCCGATGACCTCGTTGAACCCGTTTCTGCGAGTCCAGGATCAGTTGATCGAACCGCTTTTAATTCATGACAAACTCAGCAAGAAGGAAGCTGTCAAGAAAGGTATCGAAGCATTGGAGGAAGTTGGGATCCAGGACGCAGCTCGACGGATCCGAAGTTTTCCTCATGAGTTTTCAGGCGGCATGCGTCAGCGGGTAATGATCGCGATGGCGTTGATTACCCGACCGGATCTGTTGATTGCCGACGAACCGACAACGGCGCTGGATGTCACGGTGCAGGCGCAGATACTGGAATTGATCCAACGGGAGCAGAAACATCAGAACATGGCGGTGGTTTTCATCACGCATGACCTCGGAGTGATCGCCAGCATCTGCAATCGCGCCCTGGTCATGTACGCTGGAAAGCTGGTTGAGAGCGGTCCGACTCATGAGTTATTCTACAACCCGCAGCATCCCTACAACCAGGCGCTGCAGCAATCCATTCCAGCCAATCAGCGCAAAGGTCAGGAATTACATACGATTCAGGGCGCTCCACCGGACCTGAGCCGTTTAGGTGTTGGGTGCTCTTTTGCGCCTCGATGCGAACATGCCAAAGATTTTTGTGAATCTGAAAAAATGAGCATTCAACAGGTGGGAGACAATCATGGATCCGCTTGTCTGCGAGTTCAGCGTGGAGAGTTGCAACTGCGCTCCACGGCAGCGGAGCGGGAGGCAATTGAAAGTCGACAGGACAGCGTTTCCAATTAAGCGCTATATTGGAGCTATGAAAAAAAACACTGAGGGCAAAACATCATCCTATTGTTTCAGCTGCGCCAACAGTCCCTGGTTGGGAGTCGGGGTGGCCATTGGAGCTGGTTTAGGTGTCGCGTTGGATAATATTGGATTAGGTATTGCCTTAGGGTTATCGATTGGGGCAGCAATGACTGTTGCAGGTGGAATCAAGAAGAAACCCAAGTCAGATCAACAGACGGATTGAAAAACATGGAATCAACTCATCCATCTGAACATTTTCTGGAAGCCCGAGACCTGAAGACGCATTTCCCGATTGAAAAAGGGATTTTGCTCAAACGCCAGGTAGGTTCTGTCAAAGCGATTGACGGGGTCTCCTTTAGCTTGGAGAAGGGAAAGATCCTGGGATTGGTCGGCGAGTCCGGTTGTGGAAAATCCACCATGGCTCGGACGCTGTTGCATTTGATTCCTCCTACAGCCGGCGCTGTAAAAATCAATGGCCAGGAAATCACGTCACTGAGCCCGAAAGAATTGCGGTCCGCGAGAAAACAATTCCAGATGGTGTTCCAGGATCCGTACGCTTCCCTCAATCCGAGGATGACGATTTATGACACGCTGAAGGAAGCGCTGACCACTCACAAAGACATCCCCTCACACCAGATACAATCTGAAGTGGCGGCTTTGATGGAAAAAGTAGGGCTGTCTGCGCGATTCCTGAAGAAATATCCGCATGAGTTCTCCGGTGGACAACGGCAGAGAATCGCGATTGCCCGAGCGCTGGCGGTGGATCCACAATTAATCATTGCTGATGAACCAGTATCTGCCCTGGATGTTTCCATTCAGTCCCAGATTCTGAATTTGTTGGCCAAACTCTGTCGAGAGATGGGACTGACAATGATTTTCATCTCTCATGACCTTTCTGTAGTACGATACATCGCTGACGATATTGCGGTCATGTATCTGGGGCGACTGGTTGAAATGGGACCAGCGGATGAAGTCTTTTACCGCCCGAAACATCCTTATACTCAGGCGTTAATCAGCGCTGTTCCGTTGCCGGATCCGGACCTAGAAAAGCAAAGGCAACGTGTCATTCTTTCCGGTGATCCTCCTTCGCCAACGAATCCACCTGCCGGTTGTTCCTTTCATCCGCGCTGTGGTTTCGCGAAGCCTGAGTGTCAGCAAAAAGTTCCTGAATGGGAGTGGTCCACGGCAGATCAATCCCACCGAGCCGCATGTTTCCGGGTGTCAGAGATTGAAAAGGAGAGCAAATAGGACCAAGTTGAGGGAATGAAGTTAAACGGACCGCCAACGCCAGGGGATTTTGAAAAACACCTGAAAGATTTATTGAAGAATTTTCCAGGGGCAGGATCAGGAGCAGGGACTCCTTTTGGAACGACAGCGACTCCAGAGAACGCGCCACCCAAGGAACCCGAGGAGCCTGAGGTTCCCGCCAATCAGGACATCCTGGATTTCAACAAAACCCCCAAGGAGTTGAAATCCTACCTGGACCGGTTTGTCATTCGTCAGGACGACGCCAAGAAGGCGCTGAGTGTCGCCATCTGCGATCACTACCATCACGTAAGGCGCACATTGATTCAGGAAGAAGAACACGCAAAGAAAGATCCTGACAACGCTTTCAAAGGTCCGCGCTACGCTAAACAAAATATCCTGCTGCTGGGGCCAACCGGCGTTGGTAAAACTTATCTTGTCAGAACTTTAGCCGACATGATCGGTGTCCCTTTTGTCAAAGCGGACGCCACGAAATTTTCTGAAACCGGCTACGTTGGGGCGGATGTCGAAGATCTGGTTCGTGATTTGGTTCGCCAGGCGGATGGAGATATTGAGCGTGCTCAGTATGGAATTGTTTACGTGGATGAAATCGACAAGATCGCGCGTGGGGAAAACAAAGCAGGAAGGGATGTCAGTGGGCGCGGTGTTCAGATCAATTTATTGAAGCTGATGGAGGAAACGGAGGTTTCCACACGCTCGCAGAATGATTTGGCCGGACAGATGGCAGCAATGATGGACATGCAGCGTGGAAAAAAGACCGCCTCGTCGATCAATACCCGCAACATCCTGTTCATCGTCAGTGGAGCCTTTGATGGATTGGACGATGTGGTGCGCAGGAGGCGCAGAGAGACTGCGGTGGGATTTGGCGCCGCCACTCCGACTCGTGACGACTGGGAACCGGAAGCCTTGATGGAGCAATCCCAAACCCGAGATTTCATTGAGTACGGTTTTGAACCAGAGTTTATCGGACGTCTACCTGTACGTGTGGTATGTCAGCCACTCAGCGTGGATGACCTTCATGAAATTCTGGCCAAATCGGAGGACAGCCTCGTCCGCCAGTATGAATCCGCATTTGAAGCTTACGGGATTCATGCACAGTTTGCAGAGGACGGAATGCGACGCATTGCCGAATTGGCTTCCGAAGAAAAAACCGGAGCACGCGGACTGATGACGGTCACTGAACGGGCATTGCGTGGATTCAAGTTCGAACTCCCTTCCACGCATATTCGATCCCTGGAAGTCACCAGAGAACTTTTAGACTCTCCCGAATCCACTCTGCAAGAATTGCTGGGGCAAGAAAAAGAAATCGCCGAGAAACAGCGAGTTGAAGAGATATCCAAAATGGAACAAGCTTTCGCCGAAAAGCATGGAATCCAAATCCAATTCACCGAAGAAGCCAAATCCTGGATCCTGGAGTACACAACTTCCAACGACAAATCCATCGGCCTGTTCCTGAAAAACCAGTTCAAGGACTTACACTTCGGACTCAAACTCATCTCCAACAACACCGGCAAAAAAGAATTCGAACTCGACCTCGAAATGGCCCAAAAACCCGACCCCACACTCAGCCGCTGGGTAGTAGAAAGCTACCGAACCGAAGGTTCCCCCTAACCCATCCCCCCTCACTCCGCAGCCCAGCATGGGCAAGCCATCCTAACCCTGAGCGTAAGCTCTGGGCCAGCAGCCCCCCACCT
>JAUIHU010000531.1 GCA_030432175.1 Verrucomicrobiia bacterium
GAAGCCGACGGAGAACAGGCCTTCTGGATCAATGGGGAACTGGTGGGACACTGGAAAGGATTTGCCTGGCGCAATTCACCCGATCTGTTTGCCAATGCTTTCACTCTGGAAAGCTACGTCACTGATCGCTGGACTAAAAACCGCAAGAATATCGTCTGGTTTGATAACGTGGTCATTGCTACTGAGTACATTGGCCCTTCAGCTCCAACTGAATAAACTAACTCTCTCACAGAGAAAAATTGTTCCGCCTGATTCCCTCCAACGCTTCCAGATTTTAAAAAAAATCCAGGAAGCGTTTTTGCATTCCTTTCGATAGTTCTTCTTCATTGCATTTTCATCATGGTGAATATCCTGGTGAAAAGATTGTTAAAACTTCACCCATTGACACGGTTATTTTGTGAATAACCCACCGAATAACCTACGAAGAACTGGTGAACATGATTGAATAACTTTACCTCGCACGCAGCGCAAAAAATGGGAAGATACTGATTCGATTTTTAGAGAATTCTCTTGGATCGCCCATTTCAAAAACAATGAAGATCAGACTGAAAAACGATACTGGAACTTTATCCCAACCGGTGCTTTACGACCGATTTCTTACACTTTTATGGCTGGCAGAAGTGAATGGTTGGAGGCCCGAAAAGAAGGTCATCCACGAAGCTAACCGACCGCTACAGGATGCTTTCAAGAAGTATAAACCTGGCTCCAAAGTCAGTGAAAAGGACGCCGACCAGATGGTTTACGCATTGAAAATGATTCGCAAGACAGCTCCGGCCACCATTACCTCTGGATTCCAGACAACGCTCAACATCTTGATTGAGACTTGTGACGCAGGTGGATTTGAAATTCATCCACTTGACGTAGTGCATTCAATGGAATCGGTACAGCCGGTATTGACAGGAATGAATTAAGCAGGATCAGATCAGTAGGATCAGGCATTCCCTGATCCTGCTGTGCCCCTTAAAAATCGCCGGGAGTATTCTGGCGTGTTGCAGCCAGTTTGCGATCGACATCATCCTGCAACAGAGCATCGATCACTTCATCCATTTCGCCTTCAAGATAGTTCGGTAGATTATATAGCGTCAGTTCAATTCGGTGATCAGTAACCCGATTCTGGGTATAATTATATGTTCGGATTCGCTCATTACGCTCACCGGTGCCGACCTGTGATTTCCGCTCAGCGGCGTACTTGGCATTTTCTTCGGCGACTTTGATTTCCAATAACCTGGAACGTAACACCGTCATGGCCTGAGCTTTGTTCTTCTGTTGAGAACGCTGGTCAGCACAACGAACAATCATCCCAGTTGGTTTGTGAATGATTTGCACCGCTGAGTCAGTGGTATTTACGCCCTGACCTCCGGGGCCAGATGCTCGACAGACCGAGATATCCAATTCCTCAGGTTTGATTTCCAGATCCACCTCTTCTGCTTCCGGCAAAACCGCCACAGTCACAGTAGAAGTATGAACCCGTCCTTGTGTCTCCGTTGCTGGTACCCGTTGGACGCGATGCACTCCGCTCTCATATTTTAACAGTTTGTAGACATCATCCCCGTTCACTGAAAAAATGATTTCCTTGAATCCACCGAGATCAGAGGGGCTGGAGTCCATGGTTTCAACCTTCCATCCCTTCGCTTCAGCAAACCGGCAATACATGCGATATAAATCTGCAGAGAATAAAGCGGACTCAGCCCCGCCTGCGCCAGCTCGGATTTCCACGATGGTGTTTCTGGAGTCGGTGGGGTCGGGAGGAATGATTCCCAGGCGCAGTTCCTTTTCAAGATCCACTATCTCTTTCTCCAAACGCTCGATTTCCTCCTTGGCCATCAGCGCCATTTCAGAACCTTCGGATTCCATTTCGAGCATCTCACGATTTTCTTTCAAATCATCGAGATCCTTGAGGTACAACTCACCACACGCGCTAAGTTTTTTTAACCGCGCATGCTCACGAGCCAGGTCTCTGGCTTTGGTTGGGTTTTGAAAAATGGAAGGATCATTTAGCGCTCCTTCGGTTTCTTCAAATCGTCGCTTGAATTGTTGGATGTAGGGAGAGTAGTCCATGGGTTGGAGAAACGGGTAATGGTAAAGATAAGGTCATTGGACAGAGCCAGATTTCCTAACAAAAAAAACCGCCCGGACAACGACGATATCGATGTCGAACGGTACAAAAAGACCCTGGAGAGTTTTGGGCAGCATAATCGCTACTCAGAAAATCACCAGGGTTGAAAAGGAAATGAGCTAGCCGTTTTTCTTGGCGCGCTGGACTTTCTTGAATTCCGCCGCTTTTTGCTGAGCTTGTTTGGTTTTCGCCAAACGTTGTTGGAACTTGTCCACACGTCCTGCTGTATCCACAAACTTTTGCTGTCCGGTGTAGAAAGGATGGCATTCGTTGCAGACACCAATGATCAGAGTGTCTTTGGTGGATTTGGTTTTGATGACGTTTCCGCAGGCGCAGCGGATTTCCGCGTCGATATATTCTGGATGGATGTCCGTTTTCATGAACTCCGGGTCAATTGATTCCGCTTAAAATTCTGATTTTCCGACGCTGTTCAGGAAATCTGCATAACAATCTTCAGTTTCCTGTGACTAAAATCGGGTAGGACAGCGCCGTGTTTTGGGAAAGCTCTCCCGCAACGAGAACGGCTAAATTAACAAGATCCTTCCATCTGACAAGCGCTATCTGAAAAAAATTCACTTCGATAGCTTCCCTGCTTGTTTCCTGAACGGTTTCCAGAGATGATATTTCATTATGTCGGAGATACTGGATTTTGCTAAAAGAAACGCCGAGAAGGTCACCCCTCAGGTTCTGAAAAATATTCACAAGAAACTTCCCTTGTTAAAAATGGAGTTTTCTCAGTTGAATGCTCCAAACTATCCCCATCTGGTGGATCAATTAGAGTTCCTGGCCAATGTGGTTGAAGATTTTGCTGAGGGACAGGCTGAGGACCTTCCTTATGTGGCTGTTGCCTGGGCAACGTATGCGCTTCTGTACACCCACCGCCAGATTGATCTGATCCCGGACTCCATCCCGGAATACGGTCATGCAGATGATTCCGCAGTGGTCCGCGCCGCTTTGATCGAGTTTGAGAATGTCTGGAGCCGGTTTGCTGATTCGCGGAATTGGGATTGGGATAAAATCACCAGCAAAGCCTGAGGCACAAAACAAAGTAGGTTCTTACCAGACTTCGACCGGCCCCTTGGGTACGGGGATCGCCCGTCTCTGAGCGGCTGCAGGTTGTTCATCTTCCTCCCACTCGGAAATTTCAGGACTCTCTGATCTGGTTACGACAATCTCCTGGTTTCCATCCCGGAAAATGGTCTTGAGAGGTTGCGGCACATAGGATGATTTCAATTGACCTGAGTCATCCAAAAAACTTTTCCGCCATTCCAGGTAATCCGACAGGATCGTTTCAAATTCATCTTCTGTAGCAACCTGAACGATTCGCTTGTTAAAGAAATTGCTCGGCCCGAACCTTTTGGAGTACCAGGGGCCCACTTTCCGAAACATTCGGCACCCCAACTTTTCACCAAACACTTCGATCATGCGTTTCAGATGTCGGCGCATGACCCGGATCCGCTCATTAAAAGTCGGCTCATCATCAAGTTTTCCTGATTCCAGATAGTTTTTTGTCTGCAGAAAGAGCCATGGATTATAAAAGGCGCCACGCCCCATGCTCACGGCTGCGCACCCTGTGCGATCCATCATCATCTTTGCTGCTTGCGGAGTAGTAATGTCACCGTTGCCAATCACTGGAATTTCTGGAACGGCTTCCACGACTTTACGGATCCCTTCCAAATTGACGGTTCCATCAAATCCCTGTTCCCGGGTTCTTCCGTGAACAGCTACAGCCGCTACTCCAACATCGGCCAGAGCGCGAGCCAGATCGGGAGCTGTCAGG
>JAUIHU010000532.1 GCA_030432175.1 Verrucomicrobiia bacterium
TAAGAAGCAGGAACGCAACGCCGCAACTCCAGAAGCGATAGCTCGTTTTGAAAAGCGCAAGGCAGTGGTTGAGGCTGTGCAGCGTGGAGAATCCGTGGCTGTCGCGGCCAGAGTTCATGGAGTAGCAGTAAGCAATGTGTTCCGCTGGCTGACTTGGGTGGATGCTAAGGGTATGGCTGGTCTGCGCGACGACGTGCGAAGTGGACGCCCTTCCAAACTGGATCCCGCAACGTTGCAGTGGCTTTATAATACGATCACTGGAGGGAGTCCTAAGCAATTCTATTTAGAGTTTGCGCTTTGGACACTTACCATTGTTAGATCTCTGCTAATCGATCACAAAGGCATTGAGCTGGACAAAAGCACCATCAGTCGGTTGATGAAAAAGCTGGGGCTCAGTCCGCAAGCTCCATTGTATCGCTCCTATAAGCAAAGCCCAGCCAAGGTCAGATATTACTTGAAACAGCGTTATCCCAAGGCCGTAGAATGGGCAAAAGAGAAGGGTGCGATTATATTTTTTGCCGATGAAAGTCGGGTACGAGCCGACGGTCACAGCGGTGTGACGTGGGCCCCCATTGGAGAGACACCAGTTATAACTGACAGCGGTGACCGCTTTGGCATCAACATGATTTCTGCCGTCAGCGCCCAAGGTCAGATGTATTTTGAGTGCTTCGAGGCTAGGATGGAAAGCCAACGTTTTATTGAATTCTTGAAGAAACTACGACATTCAGCAGGTAAACCCATACTGGTTATTGTAGACGGAGGATCGTATCACAAAAGTAAAGCCGTGAAGGAGTTCCTCAAGGACGAAGGCGCCAACTTGGGAATAAAGCTAATATTGTTGCCACCCTACAGCCCAGAACTCAACCCTGACGAACAAGTATGGAATCAAGCAAAACGCAGAATTAGTAGAATGAGTATTAATACAAAAAAGGCAATGGGGGAGGTGGTTCGCAAAACATTGATTGACATCCAAAGTTCAATCAGCCTAACTCAGTCTTTCTTCCAGCTACCTGACACAAAGTATGCTGCTGAATTCAATTGAAAAACTCCTAGAACTTTCGCAACTATCAATAAATCGCATTCAATACTATGAAAAAAATTACAACTAATTCAATCATCCCTTTTATAATTCTGTTTATTACGGTGGGATTGGTTCCCATAGCGATGGGCGCAAATATTGAAGTATCCCAGTTTCCAAACTTGCATTTTGAATCAGAGTCCGGGAGTAATAATAATGTTGAGGATTTTGTCATTGGACCAGATGGAGAACTCTATTTAGTTGGCAGATTTACTAGTGTTAACAACATTGCAACGGGGAATGTGGTCCGAATTCTTCAAGACGGCAGTGTTGATGAAACATATATACACGAAATTGTTTTTGATGGCGGCATTGGCTCCTGCGCCCTTCAGTCAGATGGGAAGCTCGTCATTGCGGCGAGAGCGGCTTTTGGCGGTGGGGTTCGTCTACAGATTATGCGGCTAAATACAGATGGATCCGAAGATAATACTTTTAATACTGGTTTTCCTGCCAATTTTGATTTTAACACAGTAGTTCATCAAATCGCAGTCAACAGTTTGGATCAAATATATATAGCTGGTAGTTTCAATACCATTGGGACAATTTGGCCAAGTTTCGATCCCGCCTACCATTTGGTAAGGTTGAAGGCTGATGGAAAACGTGATCCGTCCTTTTTCACAAAGGTCGAGAGTACGGGTTTGGGTCCGGACGCAAAAACAGGCGTGAGTCGTATCGAGTTCTTTCCCGATGGCAGAATTGCTATGTCAGGGTATTTCGATAAAGTAAATGATCAAGATAGGGCCAATATTGCGGTGATTCATCCAGACGGCACACTGGACAATGATTTTGATCCAGGATCAGGACCAGAGGGTACACAGATGCGGACCACTGAATTGATGGATTTGCTGGCTCTGCCTGATGGCAAAGTCATCGTGGCAGGTGGTTTCACGAACTTCAACGGTGTTCCCGCCAGTGGGGTAGTACAATTGAATGTGGATGGAAGCGTGGATAGTTCCTTTCAAGTTGATTTTGATCATTACAATAATGGAGAACCGACTATGGGTCAGCCACTCCCAGGGGTCTTGGTCAGAGATTCAGAAGGCAGGATATGGGTTAGTGGTCTGTTCGATCGTGTCAATGGTCAGACTTACGAAGCTTTGGTTCGATTGATGCCGAACGGCTCACTGGATTCTTCTTTTTCTCTGGAAAACGGTTTTAAAAATCAAAATGACGTTCTTACTTCAGCTTTATTAATGAAGGTGGATGACGTCGGTGATTTAATAATTATAGGTCCCTTCTCCAGTTTTGCTGGGATCTCCAGAGAGAAGATTTTAAAAATTTCCATCAATGAAACTGTGGCGCCGGTGATTCTCAAGTATGAATTGGACGCTAACAACATTCTTCGGATCACTGTATCCAATCCGGCGGGAGATGTTATATCTTTGATGGAAACAACTAATTGGGAAGCTTGGAGTGAAGTTCGTAAGGATGAGACTGGCGAAGTATTGATCCATTTTAATGTGGATTTAGATACATCGACACCAATGAAATTTTTTCAGGTTCAAACCAGCGCATTGAATTGAGATATAAGTGGAATAAGATAAACTTCCAAGCGAGTAAAAGCTTCTGAGCCTTTACGAACCGGACATGCGCGTGATTCACCGGGGCAAAGCGGGCAAGAACATTGAGTATGGAAATCTCTTGCGCGTGAGCGAAAATGAGAGCGGCTTGATTGTGGAGTGGAGGTACTACCATGAGAAGGCCCCTAACGACTCCCAGCAATTACCGGAAGTTCTGGAGTCGATCCACAGGAACTATGGTCCCGTAGAAGCCGTATGCGCGGATCGTCAATTTGACAGTCCACAGAATCGGGACTTACTCGCTCAAAAAGAGATAATTTACGCCATCTGTCCCCGATTCGTACCCGCCATGAAGGAGCGACTCAAAGACAAAGACATCCGTCTTCGGCTCAAACGGCGCGCTTCCACCGAAGCGTTAATCGCAACGATTAAAAATGTTTAACTCAATGGAAAGCAACGAGCCAAAGGATTTCTGAGTCAGCGCCGACTCCTGGCTCTGGCAATCATGACCCACAACCTCAAAAAATTGCTGGAGTTTAGCCGAAAGAAAAAGTCTGAGGTTCCCCAACTCTTAGCCGCTTAATATCCAATTTCGGGTCGAATAAATTCACCTTTAGGCCGGAGGTGTATCCAGAGGCTCCTGACTCTCTTGTTAAAACTTCAAAATGACGCTTCAGCCTGCCATCGGAGTGCAACATTTGGAAAAAGTTATCCAAATTTTCACAGATCAAAATCCTGTTTTCAAAAAAGCCACTTTGGGGGACAGGATCTACTTAAGAAAATCAATTGGATGAACCCGTCTGCTTCAGTCTGACTGGCTTCCGGGCATTCAAATAGTTGGAGGAAGAACCGGTACCTGAACATGGTCTTTGGTTCCAACATTTTTTCAATCCCTCTCTTGCAAAATCTTCACTTTTGAATATTTTGGAAATGTCGAACCAAGGAGGTCCGATGTAATTCCAATTTAAATTCAAACACTCAAAACGATGCCCAAGCAAGACGCCGGCTATAAACTATTATTTTCACATGCCATCCTGGTGAGGGACTTCGTTCATGCCTTTTTCCCTTACTTCAATGATCCAGGTGAGGAGCCTCTGACAAACGCAGTTCAAAAAATAAGCGGCTCCTGGATTGATGAGAACAAACTCCTTCGTCGGGATACCGATATTGCCTGACTATGCAAGGTCAACTGCGAGGACAAACTAAAACAGCGCCAGTTTGTCCTGTTGATAGAATTCCAAACCCACCCCGATCCCATCATGCCGGTAAGATTAGGTTCATATAGCGCTTTGTTGAC
>JAUIHU010000004.1 GCA_030432175.1 Verrucomicrobiia bacterium
CGGTGCAACAAATCGTTTGAGCTCAACCAGTTGCTCACCCGCAATTTCGCGGTTTTGAACGCGCTGAGACAACAGACGCAGGCACTGTCTCACCGTATCGTCGTTCGCTCTCGGCTTCTCGATCAATATCCCCCTCTGGCAGAAAAAAAACCGGGCGCGGGAGTTCAAGGCCCAGTGCGAGGAGCGAGCCCGTCGTTCCGAAGTGGAAACACTCAGTCGGAAGTATGATTCACTGCTGGCGGATTTGTGGGAGCAGGCCAAAGCGGCAAATGAAACCATCGCCATCTATGAGAAAACGCTCAAAGCTACTTTGCGTGTTCCATGGATTGCCGGTTTGATCACTTTGATTGTTATGGCCGGAGCGGTGGGGTTGTATCGAACCATTCCCAGCGAATTCACGCCAAAGGAAGATCGTGGAGCTTTTTTCATTATTACCAACTCACCTGAAGGCGCCACTTACGGATATATCGTCGATGTGATGGAAGAAGTTGAGAAACGTCTCATGTATCTCGTGGAACAGGAAGAAGCCATACGCGTTTTAATTCGGGCGCCCAGAGGATTTGGTAATATTTCTGATTACAATGTCGGCCTGACGATCATTGTCCTCAGTCCATGGGAGCAACGTCGTTCAGCCTGGGAAATCATGGATGAGGTGAAGGTGAAGTTAGCTGATATTCCAGGCGTAAAAAATTTCGTTGTTATGCGCCAGGGTTTGACACGTGGACTCCAAAAGCCGGTGCAATTTGTAATTGGAGGACCGACTTATGAGCAGTTGGCAGAATGGCGGGATATTATTCTCGACGCAGCCCGCGAAAATCCGGGACTGACCGGTGTGGATTATGATTACAAAGAAACCAAACCGCAAATCCTGGTGAATATCGATCAATCCAGAGCTGGCGATTTGGGGGTCACAATTCAAAGTATCGGCCAGGCCTTAGAATCATTGCTCGGATCAAGACGTGTCACTACCTTTATTCAGGACGGGGAAGAGTATGATGTCGTTATCGAAGGATTATACGACGGCAAAAGGACCCCGAATGATTTATCCAATATCTACGTCAGATCCGAGTCCACGAATGAACTCATTCCTTTAGCCAACTTGGTTACTTTGGAAGAAATTGCCGATTCGGGTACTTTAAATCGCTACAACCGGATGCGATCCATCACCATCGAGGCGAATCTGAATGAAGGATACCCTTTAAGTGAGGCATTGGATTTTCTGGAAAATGTGGCCGCTGAAAAACTTCCAGAGGATGCAATGATTTCCTACAAGGGAGAGTCCCTCGATTTCAAAGAATCAGGTGGATCGACACTTTTTGTATTCGCTCTGGCTTTGGTGGTGGTTTACCTGGTGCTTGCTGCCCAGTTTGAGAGTTTTGTTCACCCGATTACAATTCTGCTATCTGCTCCCGTGGCCGTTGGTGGCGGACTTCTGGGACTGCTCGTTTTTGGTCTTGCCCAAAACATTTATACTCAGATTGGTTCCATTATGCTGATTGGACTGGCGGCCAAGAACGGCATCTTGATCGTCGAGTTCATTAACCAATTAAGAGACGATGGAACGGAGTTTGAAGAAGCTATCCTGCGCGCCTCGGTTCGGCGGTTGCGCCCGATTGTCATGACGGGATTAACCACAGTGATGGGATCACTTCCTTTGATTATCTCCTCAGGAGCAGGATCCGAGACACGGTTTGTGATCGGAGTCGTGATCATGTTTGGTGTGGCTCTTTCTGCTTTGTTGGCCTTGATATTGGCTCCATTGGCATATCGTTTGATCGCAAGGAACACCTCCAGTCCAGAGACGCGAACGAAGCAACTCGAAGCTGCGCTGGAAAAAGAACAGGAATCCTTTATAGCCTGATGCCCGATTATATAAAAAACAACAGGATGTCGCTTCTAAACTCAATCCAGTTCGCGCGCTCAGGGATACTAACAGCTCTCTGCGCGAGCCTGGCGCTTTCAACCAGCTGTAAATTAGGACCTGACTATCAGCGGCCGGAAGTTTCGAATCAGGTTCCGATAAAGTATGATATTCCTGAAGGATTCAAACTGGCTGAGCCCAGCGACTCAGCAGACAAAGGCGCCTGGTGGGAAAGATTTAATGATTCTCAACTCAATGCGCTGATCGAACAAGCCAGGGAGGCGAATGGAGATTTACTGGCCGCGAAAGCGCGGGTTGATCAGGCACGCGCCATTTCGGATGCCAGCTCAGCAAGTTTATTTCCATGGATCACTCTGAATCCAAGTGCGGAAAGAAATCGTCGATCCGGTTCCAACCCTAATGCTCCTGCAGCCGTTCAAGGCAGAACGGTCAACAATTTTAGACTTCCTCTGATGATGAGCTATGAGTTGGATCTCTGGGGTCGTGTCCGTCGTAGTTTTGAAGTCGCCGAAGCACAAACTGAACAACAGGAATCCGCTGCTAAAAATGTGGACCTCATCCTGCAAACCGAACTCGCGATTCAATACTTTAGTCTAAGAGCGTTGGACGCAGAACTCCAGACAGTTGAGCAGGGAATTGGAATTCGTGAACGCGCTCTTGAACTCAATCAGCTTCGTTTTACTGCTGGAGACATCGATGAAGTTGACGTAGCGCGCGCTAAAACAGAGCTGGCTTTGACCCGCGCTCAGTGGAATGATTTAAATCGCCAACGCTCCGAACGAGTTCATGCTATTGCGGCTTTGACTGGTAAATCATCCAGTGGTTTTGAAATAAAACCACAGCCACTGGATAAGATCAGTCCAATTCAAGCGCCCACCATGATTGCATCAGAGTTACTCGAACGCCGGCCCGATATCGCGCAAGCAGAGCGTGGGTTGCAAGCTGCCAATGCTGGGATTGGTATAGCTAAAGCTGCTTTTTTTCCCAGTATTTCCATTACTGGTAGTATAGGTTTGGAAACCAGTGTCATCGAAAACCTTTTTGATTTGCGGAGCCGCACCTGGGGTTTAGGTCCCAGCATCTCCTTGCCAATATTCCAAGGTGGACGCAACAATGCTGAGTACAAGCGTGCAAAGGCTTCATTCGAAGAAGCGCTCGCTATCTATAAGCAAACAATCATCAATGCGGTGCGCGACGTTGAAAATGCGATTCAAGGCATTTACTGGATTGATCAGCAAACTGAGCAACTTCAGCTAGCTGCCCAATCTGCACAGCGCACCGTAGACCTTTCACAGAAACGCTACGACTCCGGCCTCGTAGCCTATTTCGACGTGGTTGACGCCCAACGCACTGAACTCGAAACCTTACAAAATCTGGCGCGCGCGCGAGGATCTCAATACTTGGCTTACATTGCGCTCATTCGCGCAACGGGTGGGGATCCAGTAGAAAAGTAAATAACAGATAACCAATCATTCAGTAACTCCTCGAACCAGCTAATAACTGATTTGTTTCTATTGGTCTTCTATAATTTTCTGAATCTCGACCTTGCTGCCCAATCCTCGATACCAGTCCGGGTGGCAAGTCAGGAGAAGGATTTGAAACTTTTCTTTAGCAGCCGACAGGACATCCATGATTCTTTCCCGCCGCTCTTTGTCCGAATTCACCAGCACATCGTCCAGGATCAGGCACTGAACCATCCCATCATTAGAGAGTTCTTCAGCTACAGCCAGTCGTAAGCTCAGGACCAGTTGTTCTCTTGCTCCCTGGGATAACGAATCGAAAGGGATTGTTGCAGATTCCCGGCCGATCCCTGTAATAGCCAGTTGATCATTCAGAAAGACCCGTCGGTCGTCGTATCCAGTCAACAATGCAAATTGCTGGCTGAGTCTTTCTTCTAATGGACCCAGCACGGTTTGCGTGGCTTGATTTTTGCGGTAATCAATCAAAGAACTCAATAATCGGGCGGCATTTCCATCAGTCTGAAGTTCAGCAATTCTGGACTCGGCCTGCTCAATCGCTTCCAACAATCTGGTTTCCTCGGAATACAAACCTGAAGCTCCTGAAGCCTTCAACTCTCCTTCCAGTAAAGTTACCTCACGTCGGCATTTCTCTAATTCCTGTCGGATTTCCGCTTCAGCAGCTGTAGCTCGCCGGTTGCGTTCTGGAAGTGTGGAATAGTTTTCTGGTAAGTCTTTCTTTTTTTCCGTCAGCCTGGCCTCTGCTTTAACGAACTCTAATTGCGCCTTGCTGAAAGCTTCATCCATTCCATTTTTATATCGCTGATTGATATCATTAATCCGCTGGCGCGCTGCGCTGATCTCTGATTCTATTCTAGCAACCTCATTATTACTGGCGTGGCTGTCGGAGATGATTGTCTGTAGTCGATCCTGTTGGGAGTTGATTTGATCTTCTATGTTGACCAATTCAGCCCGCTTTGATTTGAGTTCCACTTTTTGACTCACCAAAGTGGATTCAAGTTCAATTACCGTTTCAACGACTTCTGAATCGTTCAGTCCCAACTGACTATCGAGATTCTGGCAAGATTTTGAGATCCGCTCAGTTTCTGACCTCAAAGATTCGAGGTCATCCCAGTCTTCAAGCATGCCTTTTAAAGCGCTTTCTTTTTCGCGAATCCTGGACTTCAATTCGTCCCGCTTTCTGATTATGTCTCTTGCGGAGTCAATTCCCTTCACTTCCATCTCTGCAAGAGCTGCGTTCCAGCTATTTCTCTCAGAATCCAGAGAATCAACCAAAGCAGAAATTTCTTCCGACCCGGACCGGATAGAGATTGCTCCCCAGTCCTTGAGTTGCAACAACGCTGTGCGAGTAGCGCGTAATGTTTTGGAGCTGTGCCGGGTATAGTTCAATGTTTCCTTAACCCCATCCAGCTCAACACTTCCTTCACCAGTAAGATCTGGATTTAATTCAATAGTTAAGCCAGTAGCTTGAAGCTTCACCTCTTTTTCGCGAATGGACCGCTCCATCTCTTCAAGTTTGCTCAACTTCTTTGGAGTCATATCTGGCAATTCTTTCAATTCTTTACGAAATGACTGAACCGCCTTATCTGAATCTTGAGCTTTGGAGTACAATCGACTCAATGATTCCAGGCGTTGTTGCTTGTTGCGCAGTTCCAGTATTGATTGAGTTCGCTCCAGTTGCTGTTCGATCTGTTTCAACTGACGCTGAACACTTAATTTTAAAGTCCTGACCTTATCTAACTCAGCTGCATGCTTTTGTTGGGAAGTCACTGTTTTTTTTGACTTGTTTCGGGCCTCAAGAGCCAATTTCTCATAGTCCTTTAATGACTCCTGCAGTTGATTCAGGTTTTGTTTTTCTGTTTGAATCTCCTGCAATAACTTTTCGGCATTCTTTAAATTTTGCTCCAGAATCTTTAACTCAAAAAGAACCGACTCTGCTATAGCTCCATTTCGGCGAAGTTCTCTGGCTTCAATACCCGCTTCAGCTAACTCTTTTTCCAGACGTTGAATGTTAGGCTGAAGCGATTGAAACCGGACTTCCCGAGCCTCCAAATCTTCCATCTGGCGTTGTGTGTCCAGCAACTCTGATTTCAACTCATCAATTGAATCCAATTCAGCTTTTAATAATCCGCCCTTTCTGGGTTTGCCTGTCGCCGTATAAAGTTGACCAGCAATTTCCTGAGCTACCCTGGCCAACTCGTCAGTAGAACTGTCAATCTGCACTTTAGCCAAATGGCTCTTTACTTTTTCACCGGTTTCGCCTTGCCAGTCAGGCCACGAAATGGGTTCACCCTGCATGGCCCACAAGTATCTCATTAACCCCCAATGAGATGGTTTAGTGGCGCCTCTGCCAGGTTGCTCAGATTCCAGGAGTTCGAAAACTTTCTCATCGGCTGCGTCTCCATCAGCTATCAGTGTCCAGTCATTATTCTGGCGCTCATAAAATTGGCTGATTGGCTGGTTTAAAAAGCGTTTATGTATTTTAAACGCCTTATCGTTTTGCGAAAAACAAACCGTTACTTTCGGCGCTAACTCGCTCCCCGCTGGCTGAAGGTCTTTAATGGATGAATCTTTGCATGTATGTTTATCAAAAAGACACCTGACCGCTGCTTTGATCAGTGTGCTCTTTCCCTGTTCATTCTTGTCCGAGAGAATATGAAGGTCTTTCTGCATTGGTCCAACTTTGACCAAATGACGGAACGGTCCCAGATTTTCAACTTGTATGGATTGAATGATCATTTTCAGGAAACCTGTGTGAGGTGTTGGAGAATCAATTGTCGGGTTCGATGGATTTCTTTCTGTGTAACTACATCCTGGTCCAAATTAACAGCTCGGCAAATTTCTTTAAAATCATTGAGAGTTAACGGTTCCGAATCCTCAAATGAAATATCTGACATATTTTCTCCTGTTATAATGGACTCCATCTTCGAAAGGTCATTCATGATTTGTGCCAGCAAGGGACTTTGAGATCGAATTTCCTTGAGTTCGGCCTCGGTCAATGCGGGATCTATCAAGTTCCACACCTGGGCAAAGCGACAGGGTTCCAATTTCTGAATAGACAATTTTTCCAGTTCAACAGCCTGGGTTTGCGCGATCCTTCCTTTTAAAACCAAACGAAAAACACAATGGTCCATATCAGTCGGTAACTGGTCCAGAGCTGTATTCAGAGAAGCTTCTGCAGTTGACTCATCTCGAATCTCAACTTCTTTAGAAATCCATTGCAGAGTGGCTACCTGTTTACGTTCAATATGGAGTTCACCACGAGCGCCCACTTCAACGACAGCGACATACCCGCTTTTATCCTGATCAAAACGATCTGGCTCTGGTGAGCCAGGCATCACAATTTTATTGTTATCAAAAGTGACCCACCCATGCCAGTGCCCCAAAGCCAGATAATTTAATCCTCCACGAGTCGCTGCTTCGGGGTCTATGGGGAAATCATTGCTTTGATGTTTTCCTGCAATCGCAGGAGAACCATGAGTCATGCCTATTTTAAAAGCATCCTTCGGAAGTTCCCTGGCCATAGGATCTAGTTGAAGACTGGGATCAATCGCCGATTTTTTCTGTCGGATAGGTGATGCCAGTAAAAATCCTTGCGACAGTTCGATATACTCTGGTTCTTTGAAAATGCGCACATGACTTGGGACATTTAAAACACTGGACCGGTTCCAGACACTGCTTGGGCCTGAATAAGGATCGTGATTTCCAGGTAATATATAAATGTTAAATGAAGAGAAATCAGCGAAAAGCCTCATGGCTCTGGAGACAATTGACTCATCCACCTGGTTATCTTCAAAAAGATCACCGGCGACCAGGAAGAACTCTGCGCCTGACTCTTCAGCAAGCTTTAGAGTTCTTTCAAGCGTCTTAAATCTGGCCTCACGCAAAAGATCAGACTTATCCTTAAACTGAGAAAACCTGGCGCCCAGCTGCCAGTCTGCTGTGTGTACAAACTTCATTAAGAAACCTACAATTAGAAGAATCAAGTTAACTCAACACTAAAAAGAATCCGATTCGCATTCCTGAGTTCATTTTAAATGAGGGCAACGTTTCAAACGATAAAAATTTGATGAGGGTGGTGATTAAGGATGCGATTAAAGAAGGGTGGCGTGAAAGTTTCCCAAGGCCAAAGGCCTGACACATACCAGCCTGGGCTGCCAGGCCCAGGTTTTGGTTCATCCCCACATCTCCAAGGGCTGAAAGCCCGACACAAAAAGATGTTCTGAGAGAAAATATGCTGTATCTGTGTCGCGCCATTGGCGCTGGGGCTCCGCGTTCCCGGCGAGTTGAGACAGGATTTGAGGTGGGCTGAACCGCAAACAGGCAGCCACTTTTAATCTCACCAAATGAATTTATCAACTATCCATTTTCAACACCCAAACCCCAATCAACATCCCGATCAGGCAAAGGGCTTTCCATCCCGGATTTTTATCTCGATACATCCAGTACCCTCCCAGGAACACAATCACGGTCGAGGTTCTTCGCAATGGAGAAATCACTGAAATGAGCGCGTCTGGTTGTGCCACAGCTGTGAAATACACCCAGTCCGCTAATAATAATAGCCATCCAATCATCGGAACTGACCACCGCCATTCAAATGGCTTTTGCTTGCGATGTCGTAGCGCCCAATGGACATAAAATGGAGCAATCACTATGGGCAGATAAATTGAAAACCAGCATTGAACGGTCGAGGGCGCCAGACGCACGGTTTGCATCAAATACTTATCGTAAGCGCCACTGCAAGCGCCGATCACGGTCGCCGCCATTAGAAAAGCTATCCAACGATCTTTATGAAAATGAATCCCTTCCAGTTTTCCAACCAGCGAAAATGCGTAAAAGGATAGCAATATAAGCCCAGCTCCCAACCCTTGGGTCAATGAGGGACGCTCTCCCAGAATGGTCAATGCAATCAGAATGGTCCAAAGCGGTGATGTTGATCGCACTGGGCCGGTTATGGTCAGCGGAAGGTGTTTCACAGCAACATACCCGAACAGCCAGGAAGCGCTGACGATGGATGATTTAACAAACAATAATCCGTGCTCCTTCCAGCTGAGCGCATCAATTCTCAGAAAATCAAAAGGAAAGCTTTCAAAACTCAGATATTGCCAAATAGCTAATGGAGCCCAGATTGCAGCTCCAGCAAGAACACTGAAGAAGAGTGTAGGTATTGTTGCATTTCCCTGTAGCGCGGACTTTTTACAAAGATCATAGCATCCCAGAAAAAATGCAGACACCAGCGTCAACCCGATCCAATAACCCTCAAAACCATTTTCAAACACAGTCGCGGATCCCAGCCTAAGTGTTCAAGTTCGTCAAACGCAAAAAATAAGAGGCTTCGAAATTGGGTATGATTGCAGTTGAGTGGAGAGCCAGGTACGCTGAGCCCCAGCTTTTCAAGTGGAGCCAGCATTTGAAATAGGCTGAACTGCAAAAAAAAAACACACTCAGATGATCGAATCTTTAGAAATTTAGAATTGAAGAAAGATTGAACTTTGAAAGCTATTCCCTGAAAAAGAATGGATTACCAGATTGACGAAAAACGAATAAATTCCAGGAAGCTGACAGATCAACGAAGAAATTCTGAAAATACAATCTTCTGATTTCTGATTATAATGAATACCAACAAAAGCCGTATCACAGGGATTGCAGGAGGAGTATTTCTTGGTGTGATCTGGGGACAGGTCATCTGGAGATTGAAGGGCGAATGGAGTGGTAATCCACAATATGGGTTCGGGTGGTTCACTCCTTTTATCGCAATAGCCCTGGGATGGCTTCGTTGGAAGTCCCGACCCGCGACAGACGCCGCCGAATCTGGAGTTGTTTCCTCCAAATCTATTCCAGTTTTGTTAGCAATGGGATGCGTTTTCTGGGCTTTGACAGAAGCCTTATTTCTGACTAATCCAGACTGGCGTGTGACGGGCTGGATCAGCGTGATCGGGGCCAGCATAATGACTTTGGGGTTTTGGTTTTTGCTAGGCGGGCTGAGTTGGCTCAAACATTTCGCATTCCCTGGCCTATTCCTTCTCACAGCTGCTCCCTGGCCGGGCAGGATAGAATTGGGGGTCACTCTGGCTTTAACGGATTGGATCACCGGTTTGACTGTAGAAAGCCTGAACTGGATTGGCATTCCGGCTCTGCAGGTTGGCAATCTCATTGAAATGAAATCGACTCATGTTGGTGTCGAAGAAGCTTGTAGTGGAATTAGGTCCCTGCAGGTCACTTTAATGGTAGCTTTGGCTTTGGGAGAATTTCATCGAATGAATCTGGGAGGCCGATTGAAGGTTCTGGCGCTTGGACTCGGCTTAACTTTTTTCTCCAACTACTGCCGCGCTTTCTTTCTGGCTTATGTTGCCGAAACTCAGGGAGGCATGGCAGCGGTCGACAAATGGCACGATACTGCGGGAGCAGGAGTGTTGCTGATTAGCTTTGTCGGACTGGGTCTTGGCGCCGCGCTCATGGCTCCGATTCGAAAGCGATCTTCTAAAAAGCAAAAATCTTCTTCCTTGCCGCCAATCCGTAACTTGAGTAGTTCGGTCCTCGCGGGACTTCTGGCGCTGGGACCGATTAGTTGGGGATTGGGTCACGCCTGGGTGGAATTTCGAGGTCCTGAAAAACAAAAACTGCCTGACTCGGAAGCATCTCCGCATTGGATCTGGGAAGTCGATGTAGACGGAGTGGCATTTGAAGCGATGGAAATCCCGGAAGCGGCCAGGGAATTATTGAAATATGATTCCGCGTTGAGTGGGTTTATCCAGCAAGCAACCGAGCGGTGGCAGATGTATTCCATCAAATGGAATCCCAGGCGTTCGGTTCAACATCAGGTACTCGGACACCAACCCGATGTTTGTGTCACAGCGGTGGGATGGAAATTTGAAGGAGACATCCAACAGTTTACTGCAGAAATAGAAGGGGTGAAGTTGCCTTTTAGAAGGTATAGTTTCACAGATGGTCGTAAACGGCTATGGGTTTTTCGTTGTGAATGGGAAGAGCGATTCAAGGAACAACCGGAAAGCTTGATGACACACCATAGCCGATGGATTGCGTTCTGGGAAGGACGACTGCCGCAGGGCATCCGAATGTTGGAGTTTGCGATTCAAGGCGTGAATGCAGAAACTGCGGAATCCGAACTCACCCAACTGTTGGATCAAATCATCAAAGTGAGATCTGATCCGTCGTAATAAAATTCATTTTGAGTTTTGAAAGCGGATTTGATTTGTTTGCCAGATAAAACTATGGACGAACTTTTAGAATTACTAAGCCAGAATTCCTCGTTGAAAGCCAGTGAACTCGCGGCGAGGTTGAACTGTTCCGAGCAGGAAATTACTGAGAAAATTCGGCAATATGAAGAATCCGGCATTATTCTGGGTTACCACGCCATCATGAATGAGGAAGAGCTTGGGAAAAATCATGTTCGCGCTGTGATCGAAGTACGAATCACGCCTGAGCGCGAAGGAGGTTTCAATCGGTTGGCTCATCGAATTTCGAAGTTCCCGGAAGTCCGCTCCTGCTATTTAATGTCGGGGGGGTATGATTTGATGGTGATCATCGAAGGACAAACACTACAACAAGTGGCGCTGTTTGTTTCCGAAAAACTGGCGACCATTGAAGGCGTGCTGTCAACATCTACACATTTTCTGCTCAAAGCATACAAAGAGCAGGGGATTCTGATTCATTCCGAAGAAAAACCTGAACGATTGGCTGTCGCTCCTTGATGGGCACCCATTGACCGGATCGTTTTTTATGGTTAGGATCTTTCTATGACGAACGGCGTTCCGCACGTTTTACTGGTTTCCGGAAGTTTAGGAGAAAAATCCTCGACTCGCATCGCTCTGAAAAGATTTCAAAGTGTCCTCGATGATAAAGAGGCCACTGTCGATTGCTGGGATCTCCGGGATGAACCACTGACATTTCTGAATCCGGAAGAAACATTTGCATCCGAATCATATGGACCGCTCAAGGCAAGGGTTGCTAAAGCGGATGTATTTGTATTTGCGACTCCTGATTATCATGGGTCCATGAGTGGTGTATTGAAGAATTTTCTCGATCACTTCTGGAAGGAATATTCCGGGAAACTATTTGCTTCAATCGTGGGATCTTACGAAAAAGGTCTGACCGTAGCGGACCAGATCCGTACCGTTGCCCGGCAGTGCTATGCGTGGTCCATTCCTTATGCGGTTTCCTTTAACGAGAAAGCTGACTTCGACGAGTTGATGGATCCAACCAGTGATTTGGACAATCGATTGAGAATGCTGGCGCAGGATGTCGTTGTATATGGCCGGGTTTTGGCCGAGCAGCGAGAAAAAGATTTAGCCGGGACTGACCCCGGTTTTATGGCCCGATACCGGAAGTGATTCATTCTTAACTGAATACTTCCATTCTTTATAAAGACAGAAGAATGCCAACCACCCCCACAATAAATGCCCCTTGGGGCTCGGTCATCGCCCGTTCGCCGGAAAGTCCCGAGCGATTGGACGAACTCTCGCAGGAGATTCTGCGACTGAAAAAAGAAAGAAATGCCGTCATCCTGGCGCACAATTATCAGGTGCCGGAGATTCAGGATGTTGCGGATTATGTTGGAGACTCCCTGGGACTCTCCCGTCAAGCGGCTTCCACGGATGCTGATGTCATCGTGTTTTGTGGAGTCCATTTCATGGCCGAAACAGCAAAGATTCTGAACCCATCCAAAAAAGTAGTTTTACCGGACCGCGATGCCGGCTGCTCTCTGGAAGAAAGTTGTCCAGCCGACAAGCTTAAGGCTTTTCAGGACACGATTGAGAACTGTTACACGATCGCATACATCAACTGCAGCGCCGCCGTTAAAGCGCTGAGTGATGTGATTTGCACCAGTGGCAACGCAGATAAAATCGTTCGAGCAGCGCCTAAGGATAAGAATCTGCTCTTTGTTCCCGACGAAAACCTTGGGTCCTGGGTCATGGAGCAAACCGGGATTCCGATGACGCTGTGGAAGGGATCGTGCTATGTGCACATTGAGTTTACCCATGCCAGTGTGACTCAGATTCGGAAAGATTACCCGGAAGCTCCATTGGTGGCTCACCCGGAATGTGTCAAAGCCGTGCGGATGCTGGCGGATGAAGTATGTTCCACCGAAAAAATGGTGACCTATTGCAAGAATCATCCATCCAGAGAAATCATAATCGGAACCGAAGCCGGAATGTTGCACCGTTTGCAGAAGGAATGTCCGGACAAGGTTTTTATTCCGGCGCCAACCGACAATTGTAAATGCAATGAGTGTAAGTTTATGAAAATGAACACGCTCGAAAAACTGTATGATTGCCTGGAGGACCTGAGTCCGGAAGTGGATCTACCGGATGACGTGATGGATCGCGCGCGGACTCCTATTGAACGTATGTTAGAGATCTCCTGAAAAGCGCTGGATTTTTTGAGGAAATCCCTATTAGCTGGGAGCATGTTCCCTCGAAGCGCTTTAACTCAAATTCTAAGAAACTTAACTACACTGGCTGGGATCATTTTGATTTCAGCCAGTGTTTTTTCTGAATCAGATTCAATCCAACGCCCCAACATCCTGCTCGCCATTGCGGATGACTGGTCTTATGGACATGCTGGCGCTTATGGATGTAACTGGGTTGAAACTCCCGCATTTGATCGGATCGCATCGGAAGGTTTGCTCTTCACTCGCGCCTTCACGCCCAATGCAAAATGCGCACCATCGCGGGCAACGATTCTCACTGGACGCTATTCCTGGCAACTGGAAGAAGCCGGGAACCACATGGTGATTTTTCCATCTAAATATGGCGGGTATGTAGAAGCGTTGGCAGCAAATGGATATTTTGCCGGATTTACCGGGAAAGGTTGGGGGCCTGGAATAGCCAATGACGCCCAAGGCAAACGCCGAGAGATCACCGGCAAAGCATATAAAACGCTGAAAGCCAAGCCGCCGACTCGGGCCATATCCAATCTCGATTATGCCGGCAACTTCGAAGCCTTTTTAGACGATGCGCCTGAAGATCAACCTTGGGTTTTCTGGTATGGGACGACCGAGCCACACCGTGGTTATGAATACGGTAGTGGAGTCCGGCTGGGGAAGAAACTAAGCGATATTGATCATGTGCCTGCATATTGGCCGGACAATGAGACGATTCGTAATGATATGCTGGACTACGCCATCGAGGTGGAACATTACGACAACCATCTGGGTCGGATCCTGAAAACTTTGGAAGAGCGGGGTGAATTGGAGAACACCATCATCGTTGCAACATCCGATCACGGCATGCCTTTCCCGAGGGCCAAAGGTCAAGGGTACGAGGAATCCAATCACATTCCTTTGGCAATTCGCTGGCCCGAAGGAATTCGTGGGCAAGGTCGTTTGATTGAGGACTATGTTTCCTTTGCTGATCTGGCTCCCACATTCCTGGAAATCGCCGGACTTTCCAATGGCGCTCCCATCATGCAGCCTGTCACCGGGCAAAGCCTGACAGGTATTTTTACTGCTTCAGGTTCAGGGCAGATCGAAGCGCACCGGGATCATGTTGTGATTGGTAAGGAGCGCCACGATATTGGACGCCCCAACAGTTGGGGCTATCCTATACGTGGGATTTTTCATGATAACCACCTCTATATTCACAATTTCGAACCGGATCGTTGGCCAGGAGGGAATCCTGAAACCGGCTACCTGAACTGTGACGCCAGCCCGACCAAAACAGTTTTATTGAATCTGCGCAGAGAGAAAGGAACTGACCGACTTTGGGATCTCAATTTTGGTAAACGCCCAAAAGAAGAACTTTACCATCTGGGGTTTGATCCCGACTGCGTCGACAATCTGGCGGAATGCGCTGACGCTCAGATTTTGAAAGATTCCATGAAATCCCGCCTTTTCTCAATACTTCGCACCCAGGGTGATCCGCGGATGTACGGAGCTGGTTATGTATTTGATGAGTATCCTTACTCTTCACCTGCAACTGACAATTACTACGAGCGTTACATGTCCGGAGAGAAAGTCAGGGCAGGGTGGGTGTCGCTTTCGGACTATGAAGATGGGCCGCTGGACTGATCACTGACGGGGGTGCGTTTAACAGTTTTGCCATTGATTCTCGTAAGCGCAATGCTTTCATTCACTAATGAATTGAATCCACTGTATCCAAAAACATTTTCCGGAATTGTATCTGTTCACGGAAAACCATTTCGATGCACTCTATTGTCACATGAAGCAAGAGACGGATCCAGCTCCAATCTACCGACTAATAGCAGAGAAACTTAAAGCACAGATTATCTCAGGTGTATTTGTAATTGGAGATAAGTTACCGTCGATTCGCCAAATCAGTTTCAGCGAGCGGGTGAGTCTGAACACAGTTATTCAAGCGCTTTCGTTGATGGAAGCCGAGGGTTGGTTGGAAGCTATTCCTAAAGCAGGACATTTTGTCAAGTCAATCAACCCAAAGCGCCAACCGACTCCAAGTGAACAAAATGTAGATCCAGCTCATGCTAGCATAGTGGGAGTTTCGGACTTAGTTGCTGAGGTGTTCCGCCAAGTAGATTCAGAGAACAAGGCGCCGCTAGGAGCTGGATTTCCTGCGGCTCAGCTTTTACCACTGGATCGCATTTCTGTTTTTCTGGCACAAGCGATTCGCAACCATCCAGAGCTGTTGGGCACATATGGAGATCCTTCGGGACAACCCGAATTTAAAAGACAATTGGCGCGACGCCTGGCGGCTCATGGTTGGCAATTGGATACACAAGAAATTATTGCCACTTCCGGAGCCATGGAATCCCTTAACCTTGCCTTTCGCGCCGTCACAAAACCAGGAGATACAGTGGCTATCCAGGAACCATGTTACTTCGGGATTCTTGAAATTATGGAAAGTCTGGGACTCCGAGCTGTCCTGATCTCATGTGATTGCTCCGGACCCAATTTTGATCGATTCAAAGATGCGATCATCAAGAATCATGTTGCCGCGGTTGCCTGGATCCCCAGTTTTAACAATCCAAATGGCAGTTGCCTAAATGAAGATCAACGAAAAGAAATGCTCAGTCTGGTCCAAAGTTTGGATATTCCTTTAATTGAGGATGATGTCTATGGAGAGCTTTATTATGGTGTGGGCAGGCCACGAGCCGTGAAATCGTTCGATCGCTCCGGACATGTCATTTACTGTGGATCGTATTCTAAGTGTATCGCTCCTGGACTGAGAGTTGGTTGGATTAGCGCTGGAAGGTACACCGAGAGGATTCAGCGCCTCAAGTTCATCTCCACGATGAGTGTTTCTGCAGCCTCACAATTGGCATTGGCACGATATATCGAGGCAGGAGCCATGGATAGGCGACTACGATCGCTTAGAAAAGCCCTACAGCAGCAAATTCTGCAAGGAGCCAATCTGGTTCGGGCTACTTTTCCGATTAATACGCAAATTGAAAAAACTGATGGTGGGTTCTTTATATGGGTGGAATTGCCCAATCATATAGATGCATTAGAACTACACCGCCAAGCATCAAGAGCAGGCATTCATATTGTCCCGGGGCAAGTATTCAGTCCTCATGGAGCTTTTAACAATTACATCCGGCTCAGTTTCGCTCATCCGATCAACGACTATATAAAAACTTCCATCGAAAAACTGGGAATGATCGCGAGGCAAATCAAGTGACACCCAAAGTAATAATGATAGCGCTAACTAATTTGCAGCATGAATGATTGGTATGGGTTTCTGCTTGTTCTTGGATCAATCAGCATTGTTCCTGGTCCAAGTGATTTTGTTGCCTCTGCCCGGGCTGTGACTCATGGACTGGAGCAGACCTGGATCCTTATTGCCGGGATTCTCATAGCAGATCTGACCATTATTATTCTGATCGTGAATGGCATAAATCAGGTTTCGGTTTGGCTGGATAACTGGAGGGACTTCATGAAATACCTTGCATGCACAGCGTTGCTATCATGGGCATGGATTCCAACTCGAAGCAATAACGGTCAGAACCATATAATTCCCAGGGTATCCTACAGTAGTTTTGCCACTGGATTCATCATAACTTTTTCCGATCCAAAAGCATTCCTCTTTTATGTTGGAATTCTACCAGTTTATTTTGATTTGAAATCCTGGACCTGGGTAGAGATGAGCGTGCTTTTTATTTGGGTCAGCTGCTTCATCATCATTTCCAAAATATCATATTCAATTATGGTCTTGAAAGGGATGCGTATGCAATCCTTCAGAAGAAATCAGCGCTATATCCATAACGCTATTAAAGTAATTATCACCGTTTTAGGTTTAAATATATTGTTCACATGAATTCTGAAAAATATACACCGGGCTATAGTCAAACTTCTCGTTCATTTATGGCCAGACGCCGAGTCGAGAGTCATGCCTCGTTTATCCTGCCATACATTGAAAGCGGGAATCAGATTCTGGACTGTGGTTGTGGTCCAGGAACCATCACTCAAGGGTTGGCGGAACGATTTCCTGACTCAAATATTTATGGAATCGATTCGAGTGAAATGCAAATCAAGGAAGCTGTTGAAAACAATTCAGATCTGTTCAATTTGAAGTTTAATGTAGGTTCAGTTTATCGGTTGCCATTCTCTGAAAATTCTTTTGATTTTATTTTTGCGCATGCGCTATTCGAACACATCAGTGATCCGATAGCTGCACTTCTTGAAATGCGTAGAACGCTGCGGCCGGGTGGATTTATTGGCATTTGCAGTCCAGATTTTGAAGGTTTTGTCATCTCACCGTTTAATTCAGCAATTCAGGAAGCGATGAATTATTACAGGACCATGCAAGAAAAGAATGGTGGAAATACGCTTGCAGGAAGGTATTTGCATAATTGGATTAGCCAAACAGGCTTTACTCCAGTGAAAACATTGGGGCGTTGTGAAAATTATCCGAGCCCAGAAGTTATCGGAGAATACCTTGCCCAGCAGCTTGATGAAGCAGCTCAGGGTCATGCGCTAACTTTCAGGGAATGGATGAGTCAACCTGCTGCCATGTTTTCACAAGTGTGGATTAGCTGCGTGGCAAGGCTTTAGAAGGCGCTAATTGCAAAAATCATACCAACAGCGATGGAGATTCCCTGAGTTTGTTTGACAGAATGTTCTTTCTGTCCAAGAATTCAATGCAAGATCTGATAAACACAATTCAGTCTGCTTTGAATTCCTCATTTTTGAAAATATTTTTATGAACTGCTCAGCAAAAAATTCTCGATTGGCTTTATTGTTATCAGAATCGGGATGGGCATTTACACTGATTGAGCTGCTGGTGGTGATCGCGATTATCGCTATCCTCTCCTCCATGCTGTTGCCAGTCCTGGGGAAAGCTAAAGAGAATGCCAGGAAGACTTATTGTCTGAACAATCTTCGACAGCTATCACTCTCTGTGGTAATGTACTCGTCTGACAACGAAAATCTTTTCCCTGCACGAACTACTCAAAATCGCTGGCCAACCCAGCTGCATCCTTATTACAAAGACATTAAACTCCTAGTTTGTCCCAGTGATAAGGAAATGCGAGATGAAATGCTGGGCCCGCGAAGTCGAAGGATTCGTTATACTTCTCCAGATCACCGTCCACGGTCGTATATCATTAACGGATGGAATGATTACTTCTTTGAACAGCTCGGTCGTCGGGCGTTTAACTTAACTTCTTTTGCTGATAAATCGATCCCGGAATCGGCGATTAAGTCTCCTTCGCAGACGATTGTCCTGGGTGAAAAAAGAAGCACATCGGATCATTTTTACATGGATTTTCTGGAGGGACAGGGGAACGACGTGGACCAGATCCATCGCGGTCGGCATTCTTATACGCCAAATCGTTTGGAAAGTGACGCGCCTACTGGGGGTTCAGTTTATGCATTTGCTGATGGAAGCTCCAGATTTATTAAGCAAGGCCGTCTGCTGTATCCACTTAATCTTTGGGCGGTGACGGAGAGTTATAGGACCAATCGGGTGTTCAGCCATTGAACCACGGAATACACGAAAAGATTTTTTTTGGAACCACGGAAGGCGCCGAAAGCACGGAACGATTTCTTTTGGAACCACGAAATACACGGAATACACGAAAAGTTTTTTTGGGACCACGGAAGGCGCGGAAGGCACGGAACGATTTCTTTTGGAACCACGAAATGCACGAAATACACGAAAAGATTTTTTTGGGACCACGGAAGGCGCGGAAGGCACAGAACGATTTTTTTTGGAACCACGAAATACACGAAATACACGAAAAGATTTTTTTGGAACCACGAAATGCACTAAATGCACGAAAAGATTTTTTTTTGAACCACGGAAAGTGTGGAAGGCACGGAACGATTTTCTTATAGAGTTTACTTTGGGCTTTGGTTGGATGATATTTTCTTTATTTCTTCCAGTCTGCTTTCGGAATGTATTTTTTATTGGCTGGTCCAAAATCACTGTTGTTGACTCCTTCTGCGGAGGTCAGAGACGGGGGGGTGATTCCTCTTTTTATTAATTCCTCATGAATCGCATCAATGGTTTCAAAGGATGGTTTAAAATTACCGGGTCGAAAGCCTTCTGCAATCAATAATGGCGTCCACCCATGTTTGTTGGGTTGATTCCAAATTTCGACATCGGCTCCATTTTCAGCGAGAAAAGTGATGACTTTGGGGAGATTTTTGTAGGCCGCAGCGTGCATGGCGGTTTCGCCTTGTTTGGACACTGCATTTACATCCAGGCCCAAGGTCAGAAGCCATTCGATAACTTCCAAAACTTCAGGTTCAGTTCCTGCAACTTCACCTGCTGCTAATGTACCTAAACCGGCCGCGGCAATGATCGGTGTGACATGGTCAACGGTTTGCACGGTTGGGTCTGCGCCCAGTTCATAAAGTAATTTTAATAAGTCCAGGTCAGCTGTCTTGGCGGATAATAAGAAAGGGGTCGCTCCTTTTTCGTTTAATCGACCCGCGCCGCCATTACCACGTTCCTTTTGCAAATTCACATCCGCTCCCATTTCGATGATTTTACGAACGAATTCCAGAGACGTGACAGTTCCAGATCCATACGGTGGTGGCATTCCATTCACACCTTCCCCATGATCCGGTTTGCGAACCCAACTGATGGCATGCAATGGAGCATATCCGGGGCGCATATCGTTTGGGTCTGCCCCTGCTTTTAATAATGCCAAAGCCAGCTCAAAATGCCCGTTTTCTATCGCCATCATCAGAGGTGTCATGCCGGATTGAGGTCCACGCCCTCCGGCACGCTTCGCTGGTCTCATTGCGCCATTTACATCAGCTCCAGCGTCCAAAAGAACTTTGACTGTTTCTTGATGGCCTTGTCGGATTGCAAAAAACATTGGTGTGAAACCTCCTTGAAGTTGTGCATTAAAATCTGCCCCTGCCGCAATCAACCACTTCACGACATGGGCATGGCCTTCAGCTGCTGCCCACATCAATGCATTTTGCCCGCGACTTTCCCTGGCGGAAACGTCAGCGCCGCAATCGGCCAATGCCTTGACGGCAGGCAGACTGCCAGCTCGGGATGCCATCATCAAAGCGGTTTGTTTTCCATGAAATCGCTTTTCAGGATCCGCTCCGGCCTGTAACAGCTCTTCTACAATGCCGTCAGCTCCGTTTCTGGCTGCCAGATATAAAGGTGTGAGTCCATAATCATTTGCCACATCTGGATCGGCTCCTGCTTTCAACAGCATTTCAGTTGATTTCAGGTCACTTTGCAATGCCGCGTAATGCAGGGCGGTGGAACCATCCGGTTGGGCCAGATTCACATCCATGGATACATCCAAAATGGATTGGATCCGCAAATAATCTGCCTTTTGAACTGCGTCAAACAAATCATCGCTGCCGGCAAGCAGAGTTATGCAGGATAAAAAGAAAGTCAGGAGCGCTCGCTTCATCACAGTGTTAATGGAAAAATGTCATTCATTTTGCCAGTGCTGTCGGCGAAGGAATCGAGCTGGACTCCAGCCTTGTCTAATAAAGAAAGGTGCAGGTTCGCCAACGGTGTAGGTTTTCTGTAATTGATAAACTGGCCGGCTTTCAGCCCCGTTGCCTGACCTCCGGCTACTAATGTAGGTAAATTCGTGTGGTCATGAATATTCGGATTTCCAATGCCACTGCCGTACAAGAGCAATGTGTTATCCAACAAAGATCCTTCCCCTTCGGGCGTTGCTTTAAGCTTTTGAATGTATTCGGCAAATAATGAAACGTGGAACTGATTAATCTTGGCCATTCGAGCGATTTTATCCGGATCATTCCCATGGTGCGAAAGAGGATGGTGCGGATCTGGAACACCAATTTCCGGATAAGTCCGGTTACTGGTTTCTCTTGCCAGTTGGAAGGTGATCACTCGGGTGACATCTCCCTGGAATGCCAATAATTGCAGATCGAACATCAACCTTGCATGATCAGCATACGCAGCAGGAACTCCCACAGGTCGATCCAGATCTGGCAGCGGATTTTCGTCCACATTGGCCTCAGCCCGTTGAATTCGGCGTTCAACCTCTCGAATGGTTTCCAAATAGTTGTCCATTCGCTCGCGGTCACCAGCGCCCAGTTTATTTCTCAACCGCGCAATGTCATGATTGAATGCATCCAACAAACTGGCTCGGCTTTGCAATGCTTTCCTTCGTTCCGCTGCACTGCCTCCTTCACCAAACAGGGATTCAAAAACGATTCGTGGATGCGCCTCAGCTGGAAGCGGGGTGGTGGGCGTGGACCAGGATAAATTGTTTTGATAAACGCAGGCATAACCGTTGTCACATTGACCGACGGTTTGCATCAGATCCATCGAAAGTTCTAACGACGGCAACTGCGTTTGTCGTCCCAGTTGCTTAGCCGCCACCTGATCAACTGTTGTTCCCAAATAATAATCATTACCTTCAGTGTGCTTGGCTTTGGCGGCGCTGAGAAATGAGGAATTGGAAGTGGCGTGAGAACCGGGATACGCGTTAGCCAGTTCCATGTTTCCTAACACAGTGACCTGATCTTTCACCGGATCCAGTGAACTTAAAATGGGCGACAGTTCATTGAGCTTTCCGGTTTTCTCTGGGAACCATCTGGACTGATCGCATCCCATTGGCATGAAAATGAAGCCTAAGCGCTTTGCTTTGCCTACTGGAGTTTTCGAGGCAACAGTAGCTGCTGGAATCATCGCATCCAGCAAAGGGAGAGCCAGTGAGGCTCCCATACCTCTGAGAAATGTGCGACGGGGTAAGGCTTTTTTAGTGATGATCATGGGGCTGTCTTTCTCATTAAAAAGGGACGACTTTGGATAACTTCTAAAATAACAGAGTGAATTTAAACCAAATTCTTAAGCAAAATCAAAAGTAAAAATAAATTTAGCTTGAACTTGTATTCGATTGAATAATTTGTGGGGTTTTGGGGTTTTGGGG
>JAUIHU010000533.1 GCA_030432175.1 Verrucomicrobiia bacterium
TTATTTGCTGTGTCTGCAATGACCTGGAGATCGATGCAGGAATCTGCTGACGCCGATAAGATCATTGCTGCTGCAGGTCACTCGGTTGGGGAGTACGCCGCTTTATTTGCGGCTGGAGCCATTGATTTTGAAACCGGATTGAGACTGACACGACGTCGGGGAGAGTTGATGAATCAGGCGACTGATGGGGGAATGGCGGCTATTATTGGATTAGGGGTGGATGAGATTCGTGATGCCATTGATAACTTTCAGTTCAACGCAATCGATGTTGCCAATCTGAACTCTCAATCCCAAACAGTCATCTCCGGCTCCAGGGAAGAGTTGGACGAATTGTGCCCGATCCTGGAAGAAGCCGGAGCCAGAATGGTGGTTCGATTGAAAGTCAGCGGAGCATTCCATTCCCGGTTCATGCGTCCCTCCGGAGAGGCGTTTCAAAAGACCCTCAACTCGGTAGATTTTAGATCCATTCGATTCCCGGTTTATTCCAATGTGACAGCGGCCCCTGCCAAGTCAGAGCAGTTAAGTGATTTGCTCACAAGACAGATATTCAGTCCGGTGCGTTGGGTGGACATTGTGTTGTCGCTGCTGGATCAATATCCTGAAGCTGAGTTTGTAGAGATTGGGCCAGGGAGAACGCTGACCCAGTTGTTGGTGTCCATACGGAAAGAGCGGTCCAATGTGGTGAATGTTTGAATTTTGAAGATTCAGCTCTGTATTAGGCGAGTTCTTTCAAAGTGACAGTCACCTTTTCCCATGTGCGTGGAATACGGCTGAGAAGAGTTGTTATTGAATGTCGTTGATCGCCGCTGGCGATTCGTCTGGCCATGGTGGACAGAGTGCCTGAAGCGCTGAGATCAATCAGTCTTTGTTCAGGTTTGCCTGTGATTGTGTGGATTAGTTCTTGAAACTCCACCGGACCACGCAGCACATTCCAGAACCCACCCTGTTCCCAGACTGAAGCGTTCCATTCACACAACATTCCTGAGGATAATACAGGAGTCTCGTTATCGGTGAAATTGTTCTGTTTCAGTAAATCCAGAAGGCGAGATTTAACCGGTTCCATCCCTTTAGAGTGAAAAGCGTGTTGAACCTCCAGCATTTCCGTGGCGATCTGAGCCTCTTTCAATGTGCGTTGCACTTCCTCAAGATGTGAATTCGGACCGCTGACAACAAACGCTCCATCAAAATTTCTGGCAGCAATTTCCAGTTCCTCAAAGAGCGGGAAGAAATCTTGAACCACGGATTCATGGTCTAAAATAGCCAGCATCCCACCTGTTGGACAAAGCTCATCAATCAGTTTCCCCATGCGCAGCGTCATTCTCAGAGTCTCTTCGATTTCAATTTTTCCAGCCAGGGTTAGAGATGTGAGTTCGCCAAGACTGTAGCCGATATATCCGTCAAAACAGATGCCATGATTCAACAGATAACGTCCCCAACCGTAATGAAAAGCAAACACCAGCGGGTGAGTGAAGCGAGTGTTGCGAAACCACTCGCGAGGTAAGCGGTCTTTAGGCTGGGTAATGGCATCAATCAGAGAGAAATCCCCTTCGGCTTTGATGATCTCGTCCAACTCATACCACTCCTTGAGTCCGTCAGGAAATCGATCCAGGATTTCTTTTCCCATTCCTGAGAACTGGGAACCTTGACCGGGGAGCATGCCCCATCGGGATGGATGGCGTTGTGCAGAATTTAAAGTGTTCAAAACAGGGTTGAAATGTAATGGATGTCTTCCCCGGATGAAACAATCTTTCCTGATTTGACAAGAGATTTTCCCGATGGATCAATGTCGACATTCAGAAATGAATCTAATAATTTAATAAGGAATCAACTCCCCTTTATTCACGTATTGCAACGAATTCGGAATGAATACGATATTACTGTCATTTTTAGTTTTTGCATTGCTTCCAGCTACTTTACAGCTGGGAATAACTTTGATTTTAAAACAGGTTTTCAGAAAATCGTTGCCGAGCTTGAAATCATTTTTAAAGGACGCTTCAATTTCTTCTTCAATTACTGTTGCTGTGACGTTGGCGATTAGTTGGGCCCTGAGTATCACAGGTGTGACTCAATCATTTTTTTACAGACCATCGCAACGGGATTATGGTCAGGCGAAAGAACTCGGAATAAGCCCGGAAGATATTGAGATCATCAGTGAAGACGGGACCAGGCTGCACGCCTGGTATTTGAAAGCAGCAGAAACAGAGGGAAACGCAGCTCAATCCCAGGGAGTAGTCATTCACTTACATGGCAGCGATCGCAACATTACCTACACCATCCGGAACAGCTATTGGCTGACTCAACATGGGTTTGATGTGTTGGCGCTGGACTATCGGGGGTATGGGAAATCAGAGGGAAAGCCTTCACGAACAGGGCTGGTTGAGGATGTGCAGGCGGCTATTCGGTGGGTCAGTGAAACGTCTGAATCAAAAGACAAACCGGTATGGCTTTGGGGGCAGAGTATGGGAGGGCAACTGGGAATACTGGCGGCAGCAAGAGAAGAATCATACAGTGTTGTCGGAGTGATTTCAGAAGCCACTTATTCTACCTACAGTTCACACATTCGGGATAAAGTGTCCAGGATGGGGCCGCTCTGGTTGATTCAATGGGCGCTGTGGTTGACCACTTCAGACGAAGAGTCTGCGTTGAATGAGGTTGAGAATCTGGCTCCGGTTCCATTGCTCCTGGTGCATGGAACCGCTGATCGTGGAGTAGCTCCCTATCATTCCGACCAGTTGTATGAAAAAGCTGGTGAGCCTAAAGTTCTTTGGAAAGTGGATGATGCAGGGCATTTGAAAATTTTTCATGATGAAGAAAATCAACATAAACTCCTGGAATTTTTAAAGGTTACTTCACTTCGGGAGTGAGGTATTCCGGATTTGTGTGGTATTTAATAAACAGGTCTTTTTTGATTCTTTGGTAAATAATACAATTTACTTAAGCGCAATAATTTGCACGTTAGAAAAATCGGTTTTTAGTAAGAATGGATCGGTATTTGCTGACAGAATTCTGCATGCAATGGTGAATTTTGCTTTGCCTTGTGTGCGAAAGGTCAGCATGAAATTAAATCTTTATATATCAATCTTCCTCTAATGTGGAGCTGCCAGTGGTTATTCTCAGGGAATTGCTTATGGGAGCATAACTAATTTTGACACTGTCAACGATACAGGGCGTGAGTGTCACGGTTTTGAGATCGAAATCGAAGACTGCGACAGTCTGGATATTACCCACACCTACAATTATAACCATTACGGAGTTCCAAAAATAACTGAGGATCTCTCGAATCCGGACCATCCCAAGTGTTATATTCGATGGGAGAGCAAGAAAAATCCGGATGGATCCTGGGCCGCATACACAGCGATTCCGGCAGGCCCAATTGATCCCACGAACGGACACCAGTTCACCAATCCGAATGTAAATTTTGGTGGGGAACATTTTGGCGTGGGATATAGAGTCGCTGTTGGGAAAGTCAGCTATCATTGGCTGGTGGATGATGGGAATGGAAATCTGGTAAGAGGCGGAGCAGTAAAGGTAGCTGCGCCTCAATTTAAATATTATCCTGGATTGGGTGGAGGCGCTGGTCAGGTGCAGGCAGCGATTCGGCCGGCGCCGGAGGAACAACACGTCAAGGAGTTTGGGACTCCTGTCTGGGTGAAAGAAATCAAAACAACTTCGCATAGCAAAGAAAAGATTCGATTGCGGGAACTGGTTTCGGATGATCCGGACGATCCGGATGACAAGAACTGGACCAATGGCGAACCGGATGAGGTTGAGGTGGAGTGGCAGTTGTTGCAGGAAGAATTTGGACAGGATGACGGCGGTGGTAATGGAGAGTTGGAAGGCGCTCCAGAAGATTTGGAAGATGAGGATGAAGTGGTGACACGGCGTTATGAATTT
>JAUIHU010000534.1 GCA_030432175.1 Verrucomicrobiia bacterium
CGTCTGATAGAGCATTTGAAGCAAGGGGGCGTGGTGATGGTTCCGTTGCTAGGACTGGCTTTGATTGCGCTGGGGATTTCCATCTGGAAGGGGATAGAGATTTCCCGTTCACGTCCGACATCTACCGCAAAGTTGAATGAGGCGTTGGATTTGCTCGCCAATCGACAACCTGAAAAAGCGATGACTCTGGCCCGACAACTCTCAGGTCCGTCCTCTGAATTGCTTCAAACCGCACTCACCCGCATCCAACTTTCCAGAGCATTACTGGAAGAATTGCTGTTCGAAAAAATCCTGAGAGAAAAACCGAGACTGGAGCGCGGACTGGCATTCATCGCTGTGACGGCAGCGACAGCTCCATTGTTGGGTTTATTGGGAACCGTCATCGGGATGATCAAGACCTTTCAGTTGATCACTCTATTCGGAACAGGAGATGCCAAAACCTTGTCGGGTGGAATTTCCGAGGCCTTGATTACCACGGAAGTTGGACTGGTTGTTGCGATACCGGCGCTGATCCTTCACGCCATGCTCTCGCGACAGGTCAAACGCACACTTGCCGGGTTGGAGCAAACCGCGACCGCTTTTCTGAATGGACGCGACCTCATGATGGAAGCCGGCAAAATGACTCCGTCGATTACGACGGCCAAGTCACTGGAATCTGAAAATGCGTTGGACTCTGAAGATGGAGTTGGATGATTTGAACCAATGGAAAATGACCTGAACATATTTTATATCTGGTCCATTTGGAAACAGGGCGGTTGGGTGATGCCTCCGCTTTTCGTGATTGCGATCTGGATTTATTTCATCGCGTGCCAACTCCTGACGTCGATTTCGACGTTAAAGGTTGGAGCCGTAGACCCAACACGGGCTGATACAGAAGATTCTGATGCGGACGAAAAAGGAATCGAAAGACAGTTGGATAAAGATCCAGAACTGCGTCGGTGGTGGGATTATGTCTGGCGGGGAGGACCTGATTATGAGCAGATGGAACTGCGGTTTCAGGAAATCCGGTCGGCCATTTTTCCGCGTGTTGAAAGACGTTTGAATTACTTGAACACACTAACTTTGACTGCGCCGCTATTGGGATTATTGGGAACAGCGACCGGCATGTTAAAAACATTCAGCGGGCTCTCACAAGGAATGGCGCAAGCGATGAGCGAAGCTGCGATTGGTATATCTGAAGCGTTGATTTCCACTCAGACCGGACTTTGTGTTGCGTTGCCGGGTTATGCATTAATTTATTGGATTCGCAGGCGCAGGGATCTCAGCCTGTTACGCATGGAGCAACTGGAGCGTTGGGCTTTCCAGAGGATTGCCACCAATCCGCCTTGTCCTTTGTTAGGCGTTCCGAAAGAAAGAGAAGGATCCAACCGGCTCGCCTGGGTTTATCAACATGATGAGCTTCCCGGGAAAGGGAAAAATTACACGGCAGCAGCCTGCGCCCTGGCGGTCTCACTCTTGCTGTTTCTTATTCTGCCCATTACTCAATGGACCGGGGCTGCTCCTGAGCAACCCACAACTTTGTCCATTGCAGCGGCGCCTCCACCGCCTCCAGCTCAAGAACCCCCACCACCGTCCGAATTGCCACCTCCAGCTCCAGAGCCAGAAAGCGTTGAGCCGCCTCCGCCTTTAACGCTCAGTCAACTTCAGTTGGCGATGAATCCGGGGATGGGGTCCTTATCCGCAGCGGATTTTTCTTTCAACTGGAACGAAGGAGAATCGTTGGAAGAACAGTTGAAGGCTTTTGAGGTTGCTGATTTGGACCAACCACCCAAGGCGCTGTATATGCCTGAACCGAACTATCCTTATTCCATGCAGCGAGCGGGAATTGAAGGAGTCGTTCAACTCGTGATGAAAATTGGAATCGACGGACGTCCGATTGAGATGACCGCCTCTTGCCCTGAACGCCCGCAACTCGAAAAACTGACTCTGGATGCGGCCAGGCGATGGAGATTTGAACCAGGGACGGTCAACGGAAGAGAGATCCAATACTGGATTCGAATGCCTGTTGAGTTTCGGAGCCAACAACGAAGACGCTAGTTCATTGAGCCTGAATTTGAGATCTGATCTGATTACCTCATGAAATTTTTAAAGAATCTAATATCCGTTTTATGGGCGTGCAAAGCGCTGAGACTTTATTCAGGAATGATTCTCTGGCTTGGCGGATTGAACGGTCTGAGTCAGAGTTTACAAACCGAGGCGGAGAGCCATGCCATTTGGAATGAAGCGACAATGACACGGAGTTGGGTGGAAAATCTTTATCCCAACACAGAAATAGAACCTCCGGTCAACGCCAGTGAAAGAGAAACTTTGCAAAGCCTCATTCCTGTCGTGCGGCAAAATCCCAGAGCCGCGTTGAATCAAATTCGTCAATCCATACGAAGCGATTCCAGCGCTGCGCTTCACTTCATGCAGGGCTCCATACACTACGAGCTGGAAGAATTTTCGGCAGCAGCTTCTGCATACATGAAAGCCATTGAGAAGTTTCCAAAATTTCAGCGCGCCTACCAGTATTTGGGCATGACCCTATTGCGACAGAACCGTCATCAGGAAGCCATCCCGAACCTGACCCAAGCCCTGGAACTCGGTGGCGCTGACGGCGCATTGTGGGGCGCTCTAGGTTACGCTTATCTGTTAGGAGAAGATTGGACCGCAGGCCGGGCAGCTTATCAGCGAGCCGTCAGTTTGAATCCGGACAGCTTCGAGTGGCGACTGGGATTAGCCCAATGTGATTTAGGTTCATCCAACTTTGGATCGGCAATAGCCGCTTTGGAAACGCTATCCGACAAACATCCGGAAAAAGCGAGAGTCTGGCTTTATCTGGCCAATGCGTATCTCGGATCAGACCGTCCTGTTCAAGCGGCCATGGCGCTCGAAGCGGCAGAAAAATTGGGACGCAAAGATGTATCAACCTCACTGACATTAGGGGACATCTATACCAATTTGGAAATGATTCGACCGGCGCAAAAAAAATACCTGTCCGCTTTGGAACTCAACCCCTCCATCGCGCTTCAATCGTTACCGCGAGCCGTCGATTCATGGATCCGTCTGGAAGCCTGGGAAGAAGCAGAGAATCTGATTGCCAATGCGCGAGCCACTTCCGAATGGACGTCACTCTCAGCGTCAGATCGATCTTCCTGGAACCGGCTGGAAGCTATGGTTGCCATTCATCAGGGAAAGGATGAGTCCGCTGAAAAAGTTTTACTGCAAGCTTTGGAACTGGATCCGATGGATGGGCGGATCGCTTTGGAGCTGGCGCGGTTTTACACTCGGCAAGAGAAGTGGATTGTCGCTGCTGATTATTTTAGTCGAGCCAGGAAAACCGCTGATGTCGAGTTTCAGGCCTTAACAGAAGAAGCTAGAATGTGGACATTGGCAGACGATTGGGAGAAAGGGGTGGAAAGATATCGAGCGGCATACCGGAAATTCCCGGAGTCCAATTTGCAAAAAACTATTTCTCAATTGGAGCAATCCATAGAGGCAAGAAAAGGCCGATAATAATGCCAGGAAAACTGTATGCCTGCTTGTTTTGAGTTCTTCGCATTTCGCTTACTTAATTTCCAGCCCGAAGTAGGTAAAAATCGGTGGTAAATGCGAAGCGACATTCACAGTGAACTCCAGATCCTTGTCCAAAGCCCCAATGACTATATCCAGCCTTTTTTCGGCCTGAGATTTTTCTTTATCTGTGACCTCATCAACCAGAAGACCTTCGATTGCTTTCAGAGCTGAAATGGTTTCTGATTTCAGTCGTTCATCTAGTTCTGCTTTGGGGATGGCGCTAACCAGGCTCTTTATCTGTCGTGAAACGTATAGTTGATCTGAACGTTTCCTGAAGGGCAGCTTGGGTCCTCTGGGTTGAGAGGCATTCTCTTTGGCTGGCGTGGCAGACTCCGATTG
>JAUIHU010000535.1 GCA_030432175.1 Verrucomicrobiia bacterium
CGCAGGCAACGTTATATCCCATTTGAGCGGCGCGAATGGCCGCGACGTAGCCGCCGGGCCCGGCTCCAATAACTACGACATCGTGTTTTTTTGTTTCCATTAATTATTCCAGTTGAATCTCAACTCCATGGTCTCATTGTCGGGTATCTACTATCTGGTGCAGGCTGGAACAATGGATCAGATTTCCAGGAGTAAACGGGTTGGATCTTCAATCACTTCTTTGACGTGCTTCAGGAAACTGACCGCTTCCTTGCCGTCCACGATTCGGTGATCATATGTCAGCGCCACATACATCATCGGCTTGATCACCACCTGCCCATCTTCAGCAACCGGGCGATCCTGAATCGAATGCATTCCAAGCACACCGCTTTGAGGAGGATTGATGATTGGAGTGGACAATAAACTGCCATAAACACCGCCATTGCTGATCGTGAACGTGCCACCTTGCAGGTCTTCAGGCTTGATTCGATTCTGTTGCGCTTTTTCAGCAAACTCGCGAATCGTCAATTCGATTTCCGCCAGGCTCATCAGATCGGCATCTCTTAACACCGGAACCACCAGCCCTTTGCCTCCACCAACAGCCACTCCGATATCCTGGTAGTTGCGATAAACAATCGACTTATCCTGGATTTCAGCATTCAAGGCGGGGAACATTTTCAACGCGTCCACGATCGCCTTCACAAAGAAGGACATGAATCCGAGTTTGACCGAATGCTTTTTAACAAAGGCATCCTGATAAGTTTTCCTAAGCCGCATGACTCGCGACATATCCACTTCATTGAAAGTGGTCAACAACGCCGCAGTTTGCTGAGCTGAAACCAAACGTTCGGCCACTTTACGACGTAGCAAACTCATTGGTCGAACCTCTTCCTGCCGCTGACGACCTTCTACGCCGGAAGAATTGGAAGCGCTGGAAGCAGGTTCGGACTCAGATTCAGGCTCGGATTTTGCCTCAACATCTCGTGATTCAGAATTCTTGGTAGCGCTTAGGACATCCTCTTTCAAAACGCGCCCGCCAGGTCCCGTGCCTTCCACTTCATCTGCTTTCATACCAGCTTCATCCAACGCTTTCTGTGCCGCCGGCATTACATGTGGCTGCTGATCCTCGCTTTCAGATTTGCCTTCAGATTTCTCTGGCTCTTTCTGATTGGAATCCTGCTTATCGGGTTGATTTTCAGTCGTGGATCCATTGTCAGTTGAATCTTCGGCGCCACTTCCTGCAGTCATCCGGGCAATAACTTCACCCACTTCAGCCGCTTCACCCGCAGATTTCAGAATTTCGCCCAAAGTTCCATCTTCGGGAGCCGGCAGCTCGACCGTAGCTTTTTCTGTCTCAATGACAGCCAGTATTTCGTCTTTGGAAACTGAGTCCCCTTCAGATTTGAGCCACTCGCCAATCTCAACTTCGGTGATGGACTCCCCAACGGTTGGAATCTTGATATCTATCGACATTTTGAAATAAATTTATTTAGAAATCTGAGCACACTGAACGCTGTGACTCGATTTTACTTTGCAAAAGCTGCGTCCAGGAGTTCTTTTTGCTCGTGATGGTGGCTGCTGGGAGACCCGGTAGCAGGGCTGGCGCTTTCCCACCGAGTGACTCCAGTAAATGGGCGACCCAGCATCTGATCCCCAAACTCACCGCGCAAATATCTCCATGCCCCCATGTTTCGAGGCTCTTCCTGTACCCAAACGACCGGAACATCCTTGCGGTAAGGTTCCAGGTGGGACGCCAGTTCATCCTTGGATAATGGATAATACTGTTCCAGGCGCAGTATCGCCACATCCTGCTCCTCCATTTCTTCCCGACGCTGAAGTAAATCGTAATAAACTTTACCGGAACAGAAAATAACCTTGCGCACTTTGTCTCCTTTCAGCCCCAACGCGTCAGGAAGGATTCTCCGGAATTGTCCTTCCGCTAGTTCATCCAGATCAGAAACAACTTTCGGATGGCGCAATAAGCTTTTCGGCGACATCACAACCAGCGGCTTTCTCCAGGGGCGAGCCACCTGACGCCGGAGCATATGAAAATACTGAGCCGGCGTGGTTGGGTTTGCGACCTGAATATTGTCTTCTGCAGCCAATGTCAAAAATCGCTCCAATCTCGCGCTGGAATGCTCGGGGCCCATCCCCTCAAATCCATGTGGCAACAACATGGTAATATTGCTGAGTCGATTCCACTTATCTTCTGCGCTCGAGATAAACTGATCAATGATGACCTGGGCGACGTTGACAAAATCTCCAAACTGCGCCTCCCAAAGTGTCAAACCATCCGGATAGTCCAGGCTGTAACCATAATCAAATCCCAGAACGGCGGTTTCCGAAAGCGGACTGTTATATATTTCGATCGGAGCTTTGTTTGTGGCCAGGCTTTTGATCGGACTGCAAATCTTCCCCGTGTTGTAATCGTGCAGGACAGAGTGGCGGTGACTGAATGTACCGCGTTCACAATCCTGTCCGGTCAAACGCACGCGAGCGCCATCAGCCGCCAGTGTGGCAAACGCCAGAGCTTCCGCAGCCGCCCAGTCGATCGCTCTTTCTCCACGGGCCATTTCAGCTCTCGCTTTTAAACCGCGCCGAATTTTTGGATGAGGTTGAAATCCTTCAGGAACTTGCGAAAGCGCTGTCAGTGTCTCTGATAAAAACTGCCGATCGTATCCAGTGTCGACATCCGGATGTTCCGTATCGGCTCCACCATGAAATGAACTGCGACTCCAGATACCCTGAACTTTTTCTTCAGGGCGATGGTATTCCTTGCTCCGCGCTTCACTCAAATGAGTCTCCAGCTTTTCACGACGCTCGGTTTCGATTTGCTCCGCTTCTTCCCGGGTGATTTCACTGAGCTTCAACAATCGGTCCAGATAACTTTCCCGCACCGATTTGCGTTCCCGGATCGCCCGGTACATGATGGGTTGCGTGAATGCCGGCTCATCACTTTCGTTGTGCCCCCAGAGTCGGTAGCTATACATGTCAATGACCACGTCCCGCTTGAACTCCGCCCGGAAATCCATGGCTAACCGAACTACTTGAGCCACTGCTTCCGGATCTTCCCCATTCACATGAAACACAGGAATCTGAAGCATCTTCGCCACGTCGGTCGCATAACGAACACTCCGTCCCTGCTCAGGTGGTGTAGTAAATCCAATCTGGTTATTCACCACAATATGCAAAGCCCCTCCAACGGTGTAAGCCGGCAATTGGCTGATATTGAAAATCTCCTGCGCCATGCCTTCTCCAGCAAATGCTGCGTCACCATGAATGATCAACGAAAGCACATTGCCTCGACGCGTGTCAGCCACGCGGTCTTGCTTGGCTCGACAACGTCCCAGAACCACCGGATTCACAAATTCCAGGTGACTTGGATTAAAACACAGCGAGAGATGCACGGAGTTGCCGGACTTGGATGTCCAGTTGCCACTGTATCCCAAATGGTATTTCACATCCCCTTTACCCCGGAACAACTCAGGATCCAAATCTTCGAATTCGCGGAAAATCTCTCTTGGGCATTTACCCATGATGTTGGCGAGCACGTTCAAACGTCCACGGTGCGCCATGCCCATAACGATTTCCTTGATTCCCTGGTCGCCCGCTTTCTCAATAGCCAGATCGAGCAAAGGAATCAGACTTTCAGCGCCTTCCAGAGAGAAACTTTTCGCCCCAATATATTTCTTGTGAATAAATTCCTCGAAGCTGGCTGCATCTGTCAGTCGGGTAAAAATTCGAATCTGCTCTTCTTTGGACAACGCAACCCGGTTCTCACAACTCTCCATCCTCGCCTGCAACCAGCGTCGCACTGCCACGTCATCAATGTGCATGTACTCCACACCGATGCGACGGCAATAGGTGTTGCGCAATCGGTTCATCAATTCACCCAGTGTTAAT
>JAUIHU010000536.1 GCA_030432175.1 Verrucomicrobiia bacterium
TGGCTGCTTCCATCTCCATTTTTAAACGCCAATCCTCAACCAGCTCAGTCAACATTTCAGATGAAAACTCACGCATTCGAGCTTCCGGGATTTCAAGGATTTTCGCGATGCATGGATCAATAAAATACCTATGCTTAACAACATTTAAAACGGCTTCAGGCAGATCAGCGCTGGTCGGTTCCTTGCTGAGATAACCATCAGCTCCACATTCAAAAGCAGCAATCACCTGATTTGGAAGTGTAAATCCACTGTAAACAAGAACCAAAGTCTGCGGTGAAACACGTTTGATAGCGCCAGTTAAATCAGGACGCTCTACTTTCTGGTATACCAAATCTACGATGGCTACATCTGGCTGCTTTTCTTCGCAAAGAGCCAACATTTCTTCTGGACTAAATGCGGTTCCTACTAGTTCCATTCCGTTAGTATCCTCTAACCATGATCCCACACCCATCAATACCGGACGATGATCATCAGCCACAGCTATGCGTATAGATTCTTCCATAAGAAATATATTTTTGAAAACAAGTTGAACCATTCACATAAACTCATCACCACACACCACTACAGTGATAACTTAATGCTCGGTATTGATGATACAACATCGCAACTCTGTGCCAACACCTAAGTTAGAAATAATATTAAAATTTCCTCCAATGGCTTCAACTCGATGTTTCATATTTCTTAATCCCTGTCCCAAATTAGTACACTTGGACATTTCAAACCCCAAACCATCATCCTTTATGTTTATATCCAGTGTCTCATTTTGATACTCTAAAATTATTTCAACCAAAGAAGCTTCGCCATGTCGAAAGGCATTTGATATAGCTTCCTCAATGATTGGCGCTACTTTTGGAATCAATGCCTCAGGAATCTGGTTGGCATCACTTAAAAAGCGTAATTCTATCTTTTTATCCATCAAATCCCGATATCTCTGAATCATCTTCATAAGAGAATCCATCGGGGATTCATCATTTATCGCCGACTCCATTTTCCAGGATAACTGCCGCAATTCCCGGGTTACCAGTTGTAATGTGTCCAGAACTTGACCGCTTAATTTTTTCATAGAGCCCGAGGCAGACTCAGGAGCATGATTTTCAGCATTGCCAACCATTCTTTTAATACCAATGCTTGCCGCGTACAGGGATTGGATCACCTGATCATGGATCGTCTGACAGGCTTGCTCTCTTGCGTTTGAAAACTCAGTCAGACGATATTTAGCCTCCCCAAGCTCCTCTGCCAATCGCTCAGCTCGATACCTTCCACCCGCCTGTATGAACACAATTCCAGCCAGGCAAAATGACAATGTTCCACCTGTCATCCATATCCAGTTTATTCGCTTCAGCGCCGAATTCTCATGAAACAAATCCGTAGAATAAAAACGAATCCACCAATGCTGCAGATACTGCGAATCTTCCATGAAATGCTCATACCCGGCAATTTGAGAATGTTGGCCTGGATGTCGACCCACTAAAAAAGGCTGATCCCAGAGATCGTTACCCGCAGTCAAACGTCTTCGCGCATCAGCTTGAGCTCCACTAAAAATCTCCAGTTCGATTTCTCTGGGATCATTCTCACCAAAGATAATGGCCAACAATAAATCCATGGAGAATGTTCCGTAAACAAAACCCCAGGCACGCTGAGCAGGGTTGCCTTCATCGATTAAAAGTGTTTCATCTCGCTCCAAAGGGTAATTGAGAGTGATGAACATTCTAAAGACAGGAAAATCTCCTCTTTCCTGACTCAGAGAAGGCTTGAAATTAAAATTGGATGAAATTCTTGGACGCAATCCTCGTTCAGCCAGTTCGAGAGCCAGCTTTTGTTGCCCATCGGCGCTCAATAGATCCTGCCCGACCGCTGAAGGGATCCCCGGTGTTGATGTCACAGACAGCAGGGGAACTGCGACCACTCCATTGTCCTTTAACGTTGAACGCAGATGTGAAAGGTCAATTTCATACTCATCTGATAAATCACTTAACTGGATGGATCCAGGGTCCTGGGTAACAATCTTGCCAAACCCAAACTCAATCAACCCGGAAGCTGAACCGCCGAGAGCCATTCGATCTTTGAACTCCTGCCATAGGTGTTTCCATTCACTGAATGGTCGTTGACCAACTCTATCGGCAAATTGTTGCAATAAAGTAATGGCATGCTCTCGTTGCTCAATCCTGGTTTCCACAGCATGCCACATTTGCCGGGACTGCATTTCAAACCTTTGTTGATCAGAAGCCAGAACCCCTTCGCGTTCATGAGCATAAACAAAATGAGTCAAAATGAGCCCAACTCCTAAAACCAATCCTGTCCATAACCACCCTGATTTGGATAACTCCCAGCGAGCGTCACTCCTGGAAATCAATTCCCGCTTGCCTCCTTGACCATCGTTTTCAGATTGTAAAAATCTGTTACATAAAGCACGGTAGAAGATAAATCCTGAAACTAAAGCCAGAGCCAAGAACAATAGCCATTGAAAAGTTGAGATCGGAATACCTGCACGATCCATTTGAAAATTTTCAGTGGCATAAGAGCGCATGGTCCAGGTGACGCCATAAAGATGAAACTGAGTCAACCACTCTATTGGAGGATCTGATGCTGGTAAAGGGTCCGGTCGGGGTTTGCCAAGAACCTGGAACTCAAAACCTGAAACACGGTTGACCTCCGAAACATCATCCCCGTGGAAAAGCTCCAATTCCAATTCACGTTTTGGATCATTGAAAAACTTTTTCAGCAAAGGGTCCAGATTGATGGTAGCAAACAAAGTACCGACGTAATCCCTTTCAAAATCAACGCCACCAAAAGCGCTTTGCTGTTCAGGTCGCCAGGTTTTGAAGATTGGAATAAAAACTCTTACCCCGCGCCGGATGGCCTTTCCCTCAGCATCAAGTATATATTGAATACCTTTGGAAAAATAAGGGCGTTTATGTTCAGCTGACTCTCGAATCGCGAGTTCATAATCCTCAACAAACATTTCCTCACCAACAAAATCATCCCCCCAGCGAGTCCACCTCCAAGCAACAGGACAAGACAACTGCGCATTCTCAATCGGAGCCGAGTTACCCTCAACCAAGACTTGCTCACTCTGAATCGATTTAGTTTGAACAACAGCATTCTCCCCAGCCTCCCGTAACTCCGCCACCCCAACCTCAATAATCCCACGAAACTCGTATTCCGGCAAAAGCCGCTCCCGCGCCTCCAGAAGAAACTGCTGATTTAACCCATCCTCATACCTCCCAGACAGAACCACCGCCTCCCGAAAACTGACCAACCCGCGAATATGGCGTTCCAATTCGGCCTGGAGCCGGGTTTGTTGAAGGGTGACGATATGAGGGATGTCATTACCCGAATCGGAATAGATTTTTTGCTCGATGAAAAGCAAAATTAACAATGAAAGAATGAATCTAAAACCCCACATCAATCGTAAGTCTGCTTGGAGAATAATACAACTCACTTGACTCAAAACACAAAACTTTTTCAAGCAATTTAGACGGATCTTCCGGAAACTTGAGCTTTTTGAGAGATTATGATAAAAATAGTGTGAATGAAAAAGATCAGCGAGTTTGAGATATTTGGAATCGGCTCTGACTATGATGAGGGGTCAATGTCACTGAATTAAGGATTTAAATGAAGATATTAAATTCCATAAAAACATCGGGTTCAAAAAGAGGATTTGTAAGCAGTGAAGAACTCGCGTTGATAAGGTTTGTGAGACCTTGGATTGGATCAATTGGGTCGGATAGGCGAGAGATTATCAGCAAAGAGTTGATAGAGGCGCTGGAGGGATTTCAGAATACAACGATTGGAGTGGAAAAGGCGGACCGCATATTGTTTAAAAACAGAAAAAGCATGAGAGTAGTTAATTTTGTATTGGAGAGTACGTTGGGCGCATTT
>JAUIHU010000537.1 GCA_030432175.1 Verrucomicrobiia bacterium
CCGTTCAATACTGTCAAGAAGCAGTGCAACAAGTCCTTGAGAATTACAACGCCGACCCTGAGAAAGTATTCCTGGCAGGTTTTTCACGCGGCGCCATCGCCTGCAACTACATTGGTCTTCACAATGATGAAATCGCCGGAATCTGGGCGGGCTTCATTTGTCACAGTCACTATGACGGGGTCCGCGATTGGGGTTACTCAGGAGCCGACAGGGAATCCGCGCTTCAACGGCTCCAGCGTCTGAAGAATCGCCCTCAATGGATCAGTCACGAGAGTTCAGTCGACTCCACTCAAACTTACCTCGAACAAACGGGCATTTCTCCCAATGTGACTTTTCTAAGTCTGCCCTTCCCAAACCACACCGCTCAGTGGGTGTTGAAAAATATCCCAGCCAGAGAATCGTTACGCGCCTGGTGGAGAAAACATTCCATGAGCCACTCGCAAGATTTAGATATCAAACAATTCTCTAAGGAGATTTCTGAGTTTCAGCGGAAGTTGATTGCCGATGGCGAATGTTTATCCAACGCAATACAAGTTTATCACAAAAACGAAATCATTTACGATCAGGCCATCCACTCCGATTTCCCTGGGGACCAGCCTATCACGGATCAAACGATTTTCCCAATCTGGTCCATGACCAAACCCATCACCTGTGTAGCGGCAATGATTCTCCATGATCGTAATCAACTGCAGCTGGATGATCCTGTTCATGATGTCCTACCTGAGCTGGCAGCTTTGGAGGTTCAGGGAATCAACAGCGAACCAGACTCATTGATACGCCCAATAACATTCCGGGACTTATTTCGTCATACCTCAGGAATATACGGCTATGACGGTTCGTTCGATGAAGAAGGAACCTGGAAACAAATCATGGAACTGGAGAATTTGGATCAGGTGGTGGATTTAATAACAGAACAACCTCTTCAGCATCAGCCTGGAGCCCGATACACTTATGGTCTCAGTACAGCAATTCTTGGCGCTGCGATTGAAAAGATTTCCGGACAAAGTTTATATGATTTCATGCGGGAACACATTTTTAACCCGCTTGGAATGAGCGATACCCGGTTTTATTTAACTCCATCAGACCGGGAACATTTCCAGCCTCTCTTTGTAAAAACTGACAAAGGATATCGTCCGGGAACTCCGACAGAGGACGAACTATATTATGTCCCAGGCAGTGGATTGCAACTGGGTGGCGAAGGGTTGGTATCAACGATGAATGACTATGGAAAGTTCTGCCGTTTTCTTCTGAATCATGGTCAGGGCCCGAATGGTAAAGTGATTCTATCCCAAAAATCTCTGGATCTCATGTTGTCAGACCAATTAGGAGAGACTCCTGGATTTTGGGGAGCTGAAAATGGATATGTTCAGGGATTGGGATTTCAGATACTTCAAAACCCAGAGAAAAGCGCCACCGGAGCGCCGTCAGGAATCTTTGGATGGGGTGGATATCACACGACACATTTCTGGATCGATCCTGAAAATGAACTGTATGTTTTATTCATGACGCGTCGTTATCCTTACAACGACAATATTGAGAATAACCTTCAGGAAGTCATCTATTCACTGATAAATGCAGATACAGAGGATTAGGACGGGTGTGATTAAAGTTGTTGGGTGGAGTTCAGGGAACGCTGAGTCCCAGCTCGGCGAGTGGAGCAAAAATCTTGAGTGGTCTGAACTGTAAAGGCCGCTCTCCTCTATTCGTCCCCCATCAACTGCAAGGTCATGGATAATCGATTCTCCTGATCCAGTTGTGCGCTGATTTTCATTCCCAACGCTTCAGCGCAGGTCTGGGCCAGGGAAAGTCCCAGACCGTGACGTTCGGTGGAACTTCGTGATTTTTCTTGCCTCCACAAGCGGTCAAACATCAGAGGAAGATCCTCCTGTTTCAGGTTGGGCGCCGGGTTTGTGACGCAGAGGTTGAAAGGTGTGGCGCTGCTTTGAATTTTCAGGGAGCTTCCTTCGGGAGAGTGATACACGGCATTTGACAGCAGGTTAAATACGATTGTATGAAGTATGTCTGGATGTGTCAGCAGCGAGCTGTTTTGTTCGATTTGTTTTTTGATTGATATGTTTCGACTTTCTATAATCTGCGTCAGTTGTCCAAGGCAGTTCTCAACTTCCTGTTGAATCTCAACCTGGCTTTGAAGCGTGTCGGATGGGGTGGACTCCATTCTAGCGAGTTGAAGAAGATTGCTGACAAGGGATTCCATACGGCGGATCATTTTCAGGATTTCTTTTTCAAAATCTCCTTCTGTTTTATCAGGCCATTTGATTTTTAATTCGGTAAAGGTTTTGATCTCTGCAATTGGAGTTCTTAATTCATGCGCAATGTCAGAAACGAAACGGCGTTCGCGGACAAATGAAATTTCAAGCCTTTCAAGCAGCCCGTTTAAAGCCAGGATAATGGGACGGATTTCCTCTGGTTGATTGGGATTGAATCGCTCGTGAAGTGTATCTGCATTAATGGCTTCGGTTTGTCTGGAGACAAGCTTCAATGGGCGCAACAGTCGAGTGAGCAATGGAGGAACCAGAATGATCGTGGAAAAAAGCCCAATCCCGCCTGCGATAATCAAATGCTTGGCAACGGCTCTCAGCGAGGTGTCGAGCTGTGTTCGATCCTGAGCCATAAACATGTCGACATCCACTGATTTCACTCGATCGTCTCTGCGAATCGACCAGTCTTTAATCGGTGTGAATGTAATGCCAATGCCGCGTCCCGGTTTGCCGTTGGGTAATTGAAAGTTGATGTAAACAGGGTTGTCCAAAGAGCCACATTCTCTGGGGAGATCCTGATTTCGTGTCAGTGAGTTTGATTTAAAGGTGTTCGGTAGATCCTTGCGATCCAGTGGCTCCGGCGCCCATAGTTGAAAAAACCAGGTTGAACTTTCCTGGGTAAACTCTCTCAGGTAGCGATCTGAAAAAATCACGTTCACATAGTCTCGTTCTTTTCGAATTCCTGAGGTCAGAGATAAGGCCTGCAATCTCAGTCGCTCATCAAACTCTCGGTAAAAACTGGCTCTGATCTGATTATAAACCAGCCATCCTCCGAAGATCATGAACAGCGCTGCGAATGCCATCAGCGCCAGGGATAGCTGAGTCTTAATTGAGCGAGTCATTCTGATTGTTCTTTCTTGATGTAGTAGCCCATCCCTCGGCGTGTATAAATAATGTTGCCTGTGTCGTCAGCGTCAGGTGTAAGTTTCCTCCGCAAGTCACATATGGTAGATTCAACAACATTTGACATTAATTCTGCTTCGGAGTCGTACACGTTGGATTCGATTTCGGTTTTGGAAACAATTTGTCCTCGTCGCAGCGCCAGGTATTCAAATACTTTGAATTCTCTGGCGGTTAAATAAATAGGAGATCCATTCCGTGAAACAGTTCTTGCATTGAGGTCCAGGGTCAAATCCTCAATCTCAATTCGGTTGTCTTTTCTACCATACTTTCGTCTACACAAAGCCCAAACCCTGGCTAGTAATTCCTCCAGGTCAAAAGGTTTAACCAGGTAATCGTCCGCGCCGATTTGGAGTCCATGAACTTTATCCTTGAGTGAATCTTTGGCAGTCAGCAGCAGAACGTTTGTTTCGCATCCGTTTTGACGCAGTCTTTCCAATACGGTCAGTCCATCCATTTTAGGGAGCATGATGTCGAGAACGACCACATCATAATCATTCGATTCTGCAAACCAAAGCCCTTCTTCGCCATCGGCTGCGCTGTCCACAACGTAGCCAGAGTTCTGTAGCGCCTGACTTAATGTGCTCCTCAAACTGTCCGAGTCCTCTACTACAAGTACACGCATCAGATAAAACTTTTGTATGCTGACTGAGATTGCAACTGGCTCATCAAGGCGTATAGAAAATTACTCATGT
>JAUIHU010000538.1 GCA_030432175.1 Verrucomicrobiia bacterium
CAATGCAGTCCGCGGCGCCAAAGTCTCAGTGTCGCCAATGTTTGTTTTCGGCTCCGGCTCTGGTAAGGCTTTAATATCCACCTTGCCATTTATGTTGAAAGGCATTTTGGCCAGTGGAACGAAAAAAGATGGAATCATGTTGTTGGGTAGGAAACGCTGCAAAAAGCTCCGCAAATCAGCAATTGGCGTTTCTTCAATGTGCTGGACCACATAGGCCACTAATTGCTTTCCATCGGATTCATGATCACGAGCGACAACAATCGCCGACTTAACAGAAGGATGCTTTAGAAGGACTGTCTCAATCTCCCTTAACTCAATGCGCTCCCCCCTGATTTTAACCTGATGATCCAATCGCCCAAGAATATCAATGGAACCATCCAAACGATAGCGACCCAGATCTCCAGTGTAAAAAACAAGATCCTCAGCATCATTGCTGTAAGGGTTCGGTCGGAACCGGAACGATTGCTCATCAGGAGCATTAATGTATCCAAAAGTGCGGAAAGGGGTTCGTATGACGATTTCTCCAATCTCACCAAAACCACATAACTTTCCGCTCTTGGACAGAACAAGGGCCTGGGTTGAGGGGAGTGGGTGTCCTATCGGCTGAACTCCCGGCATCGGGGGATCTGGAACGCGGAAACAGCACTTTGCCAAAGTTGTCTCAGTTGGACCATATAGATTGATAATCTCACCGGAAGAAGGAAATGCAGTTCGCCAACCTTCCACCAAACCATCTCTTAAAGGCTCGCCAGCGAAGAAAACAAAGCGCAGGTCAGCAAGCCGAATTTCAGCAGTGTTTCCCAACAGCCATGATTGAGCCAGACAGGGCACTGTATGCAAAATGGTAACACCTTGCTGATCTAACCATGTCAATACTTTTGGATTGGAACGGTCCAGACTGGATGGGAGCAGACAAAGTGTAGCTCCACTACTGAAGGCGAGAAAAATTTCCCGCAAAACAACGTCAAAGGACAAACCTGTGATCTGGGCAATCCTGTCCCCGGTTTCGACGTTAAAAGAGCTACGTTGCCAATCGATAAAATGCGCAAGCGCTCGGTGTGACCCTAAAACTCCCTTAGGCTTACCGGTGGTGCCTGAGGTGAAGAAAATATAGGCGGGTTCGAGTGGATCCAGAACCGGCAGTGGCGGAGTTTGGGGTAAATCCATTTCGAACAGATCGACACAATCGGCTGATTCTGAGAGCTGGATTACTTCAGCTTCCGGATACCATGAACAGTCTTCAGTTCTTTTAGAACCCACAGAAATGAGTCTAGATGCTGAAGCCTCATGCAACATAAGCCTTCGACGTTCAATGGGCAGCTTGGGGTCAATCAAAAGAAAAACGCCTCCTGCGTATAATACCCCAAGGGTGGCCGCGATCAGTCCGAAGCTGGATTCACCAGTGACTGCAACTACGTCCCGAGGATTCACCCCTCGTGCGATCAAGAGACGTCCGATAGCCTCAGCGCGATCCACTAATTCACGGTAGCTCCAAGCCTCCTTGTTCTGTATGACGGCAATTTCATCCGGGATTCGTCTACCGAGTTCAGAGATAACGGCAGTGACACATTTAAATTCCGGGATAGGTAAGCGCGCTTTGGGATTCGGTAAAATCTTTCTATCCGAGCATGTAACCAGAGAATACTCACCAACGTTAAGGTCCGGACGCTCAATCACCTGTTCCAACAGGTAGCAAAACTGGCCCAGAAAGGTTTCCATCCGTCGGGCGCTGAATAGCGCTTTTTGGTAAACAATCCTGAATTGAAGCTTGCCAGCGTTTTCGGTGGCATATAGTGCAATTTTGAATTTCGATTCGAACTCCTGAGCGTCGATCCTGCCAAGAGTAATTCCCTTCATCGGTGACTCGCTCTCGGGCATACTGTCCACATGCAGCATCACCTCGACGATGTGCTGCTGCTGCAATTGCTGCGGTTGGATTTCTTCGATCAGTCGTTCTAAGGGTACGTCCTGATTCTGAAATGCGTTGACGCATTGATCACACACATCATTGATCAGATCTGAAAATGTTTGTTCAGCAGAAAGTTTGGCTCGCAGTGGTAACAAGATGTTAAACAGCCCAGCCATCCGTTCTGTTTCCAGCAGAGAGCCCCAGGGAAGCTTAATTCCGATGATGAGGTCTTCCTGACCCGTTAATCGGTGAAGTAGCAAGTTCAATATAGCTGAGAGTATCATGAAAGGCTTTGCCTTACACGCTTGAGCAAAACCATTGAGCTTTGTTGTCAGGTCTTCGGATAACTCATGAAAGATCTGTTGGCCCCGATATTCCTTTTTCTCCGTCCGGAGAAAATCTGTGGGCAACTGAAGGACAGGAAGAGTCCCTCCAAATTCTCTTTTCCAGGAGTCCATCTGCAATTGGAGATCTGCAATATTTTCAGTAGTGTCTTTCATCAGTGACCAGACCGGTTGCTACGTTTTAAGGAGAAACCATTTTGCGTGGCAACCTCAATCAGCGCTTGGACTATTCTCCAGATTTTCCATGCGGTTCACAATCGTGACCTCTCCAAGGTTGAGGTGTAACTTTTATTTGGACCTCTCTGACTAACGGAATCGAAACGTCCTAAGCATTGAGAGCTGTCCTGGTTAAACAGACCAATCAAGGAGCCATAACCGGCATATTCGCTCCCACCTTTTTGCGCCAGGCCACCAGCCGCTCTCGCATCTGCTTCGCTCGTTCAGGCTGAACCAAAGCCAGATCATTTTCCTCACTTAAATCCTTCGAGAGATCATACAACTCCACTGACTTGTCATCGAAATACTCAATGAGTTTGTAGTTTCCCATACGTACGGCGCTCCCCAATCGGTTGCTTCGATGGAAGGCATAGTTCGGGTAATGGAAGAAGAGCGCATCCCGCTCAATCGGTTTTTGTTCCAGCAAATGGGGCAACAACGAAACCCCTTCCAACGGCAGATCCGGATCCTGCTTTAAACCGGCGACTTCTAACAGTGTCGCGTAATGATCCATACTGATCACCGGCTCATGACTGATGGAGCCAGGCTGAATATGATGGGGCCAGCGAACAATCAAAGGAACACGGATCCCCCCTTCGTAAAGATACCCTTTCTCAGCCCGCAACGGACGATTGTCCGCTACACCGCCGTACCCGCCATTGTCGCTTGTAAAAATGACAATCGTCTTTTCATCCAAATTCAATTGCTCCAACGCCGCGAAAATTCTGCCCATGGAGTGATCCAGCGCTTCAATCATCGCGCCGTATCGTGTGTCGTTTAATCCGGGTCCTTTTCGTGATTCGTATTTTTCCAACAAATCAGCCGGGGCTTCCATTGGCCAATGCACTGTGTAATTCCATAAGCAGAGCAGGAACGGCTGAGCGCTTTCCTGACTCATGAAATCAATCGCCTCATCTGCCAGACGGTCAGGCAGGTATTCTCCCGGACTTCGATCTTTGATGTTCGGGTTTTTATACGGATCCCAAAACGAAGGCGGACCACCATAGCCCGCTCCTCCGATGTTGATATCAAATCCCTGTGCCGTTGGCTCCAGAGCCGGATCCCCTCGATGCGGTCCGGACAAGTGCCATTTCCCCATAAAGCCGGTCCGGTAGCCGGACTCCTTCAACCGTTCAGCGATCGTCACATAACTCAAAGCCAGCTCATTCCGCATTGGCGCTGGCAAGACCTTGGCATTGTCTGGAATAAAACGTTTCTGGTCCGGAGTGTGATTGGTAATGTGCAGCCTCGCCGGAGACAGGCCTGTCATAATTGCCGCTCTTGTTGGCGAGCATACTGGAGCCGCAGCGTAGGCGTCCGTGAACCGCATCCCCTGTCTCGCCAACCGATCAATATTCGGCGTTTCCACCAATAGATTCCCCTGACACGCCAG
>JAUIHU010000539.1 GCA_030432175.1 Verrucomicrobiia bacterium
ACATCATGATCGCATCCAAAAAGGGAATTAAAAAAGCAGCGAGTTCCTACCGCACCGGAGATGAACGCCTGATTCGGTTAACAGACAATGCCGCTAATAAAATCAAATCCCTGCTGGACCGACAGGGGCGGCCGGAAGGTGTTCTGCGTGTTGCAGTAATGGGGGGCGGATGTTCGGGGTTGCAGTACAAAATGGATCTGCAGGACCAACCGGCCAGCCGGGATATCATGGTGCTTTCGGTAGGGGTGAAGATTGTCGTGGACCCCAAAAGCGCCTTATATGTGACTGGTTCAGAACTGGATTACTCGGATACTTTAGAGGACAGCGGATTTAAGGTGAATAATCCGAATGCTGCAACTACCTGTTCCTGCGGTGAAAGTTTCAGCGCGTGATTCGTTTCTTGTCAAATACATCAACTCATTAACGAATTCCAACAGCTGAAAGTATAAACTCATGGCATCCGCTGACGAATGGCGTTTTCCACCAGTTTGGCTGGAAAGTTTTTGCCTGGGCATTTGGTGGGTTTGGGGTTGATTTGCTTATGAATTTGAAGGGCGCTACGAGGCATGCCAAGGTCCACGAGCAGGTAATGGCAAAGTGAAATCAAGCTGCGTATTTGTCTGGATGTCGGTTTGGATTTTTCAAAATCTCCCACCAGACATATCCCGATACTGACCCGATTCAGGGCCGGACTCGCCAGGTGTCCTCCTTGAATCTGCTTCTCCCAACGTCCTCCAATAGCAATCTCTCCGTCTTTCATTCCTCCTCGCCCATTCCCAATCACAAAGTGATATGCTAAACCATTCTCCATGCGCCGCTCCTCCCGATGATATCGGTCCATGGATTTAGCTGAACCCTGGGATGCTCCACTGTGGTGTACAACAATATACTTCCAACGCCCTGATTTCACCCTGGGCTGTTCAATCTTTCTGACAATGGATGCGTCCAAATCCAGATCATTCCCTGTTCCTGAAATCTTTAATTTTTGTCCGACCCGGATCAGGTTGGCGTTCCTGATGTTGTTGGACGACATGATCGATGAAACACTGACCTGATAACGTGAAGCAATCCGGCTCAGGCTGTCACCTCTTTTAACAGTATAGTAAATCACTCCGACAGAACCCTGGCTGGAAGCGGATCGACCGGATGTGCTTCTGTCTGGAATGATCAGTTTTTGCCCCGCATAAATCCGGTCCGGGTCTGAAAGTCGATTGGCTCGGACAACATCGCTTACTGATACTTTATATTGAGAAGCAATTCCGGAAAGGGTTTCGGCTCGTTTCACTGTATGGATCGTTCCAGCGCTGGCGATCTGCAACAGGAGAAACAATCCAGCGAAAACCAATGCTAAAGCCAATCTCATATGATTCTGCAACTTTGGGAGATTACCGCCTGAATGTCTTGAATGAATCGGATGGATCATACCTGAATCTTTTTCATTAGTTTCGAATCGGATCCTTTTAAATCTCAGCGGTCCCGAGTTTTAACAGAATCGGAGAATTCATGAACTAAGCTCTACCACACCAAGACGTTCACCAAAAAGAGCATATGTCTCCAATCCCTGAGCTGAGTTTTCCAACAAATCTTTGTCTAACCGGACCCGTCCTGGTTCAAATAAAATCATTACACAAGATCCGCCAAAAGCGAAGCAGCCTTTTTCATCGCCCTTTTTAATGGGGTTTCCCGGACGGTAAGTTTGCTGAATGGACCCCACCATCGTGGCGCCGATTTCCAAATACAAGACACCACCCACGGATGAAGCTTCAATCAAAGTCAGTTCACGGGCATTCTCCCACCAGATGGAAGGGCGTTTCAATAACGCAATTGGATTTACGGAAAACAATGGACCATTAATCCGACGAGCTTCACCTGGAAGGCCGTCCGTTGGAAAATGAAACCGGTGATAATCTACCGGGCACAACCTGGAGATCACGACAGATCCACCCTGAAATCGCTCGACCAGATTTCGATCGCCTCCCACCAGAGCTGCAAGATTTAATCGATGCCCCTTGATGGCAAAAAGATCGGAATCGTCAATATTCTCCGCGCACCAATGACGTCCGTCTGCCGGAAAAGTGATAGAATCCGGCGCCGGGTCAACAGGGCGGGCTTCCGGCTTGAGTTTTCGGTAAAAGAAATCGTTGAAAGAATCAAAATCTTCCACCGGTTTCTGAAATGTTTCCGGGTCCAGTCCGTATTCGTGAATGAATGGCTTGATTTTGGAAACGGTCTTTGGATCATCCATGCGCCGCCCGTACCAGCGTGAGAGCCACTTCCGACTGATGCCCAATTTTAAAGCCAGCCGACCCAGCGGAGTTTCGTAAGTCCAGCGCAGCCAGTCTTCTCCGTAGATTTTCTCCGTTTCGATCTCACCGGTTCGACGGTTGAGGAATCGGATTGGCTGATTTTTTAAATCCGGATTTCGGCTGGAACCTGTCGCATGATTGTCCATCAGGCGGGATCCTCAATCAGCAAAGCCACATAGTTCTTCTTGCCCTTACGCAATAATGCTCGGTTTTTTTTCTCAAACAACAACTGGTCACGTTGAACTTTAAACAGCGGATCCGACACGCGTTCGTTATTCAAATAAATCCCGCCACCTCCGATGTCCTTGCGCGCTTGCCCTTTGGATCCGCTTAAGCCGGTCTGGGCGAGTAGTTCGATCAACGGAGCGCCTTCGCCTTCAAATATTTCTGCGGATACAGTATGCGTAGGCGCTTCTCCGGCAATGTCCTGAAATGACCGTTCCGTCACACCTTCCAGTGATCCACCAAATAAAACGGCGCTGGCTTTTTGAGCGTCTTCTGTGGCGTCTGCGCCGTGAATCATTGTGGTCATTTCTGAGGCCAATGCCTTTTGAGCCTCTCTGGCTTCTGGGCGTTCTTTTGTTTTGGCTTCGAGCGCTTCAATGGTTTCCCGGTCCAGGAAGGTGAAGTATTTCAAAAATCGAATCACGTCCGCATCTTCGGTCTGCATCCAGAATTGGTAAAACCTGTACGGACTGGTCTGTTCCGGATCCAGCCAGATGGCGCCTCCAGCAGATTTGCCAAACTTGGTTCCATCCGATTTGGTGATCAAAGGCAGCGTTAAACCAAACACCCCGACGCTCATTGATTTGCGGCAAAGCTCAATCCCGGCAGTAATGTTGCCCCACTGATCACTCCCACCGATCTGCAGTTCACATTGGCGCTCTTTTCTCAGATGGTAAAAATCGTAGGCCTGTAACAGCATGTAACTGAACTCCGTGAAACTGATGCCGCTGTCCCGGTCCTGCATTCGAGCCCGGACACTTTCCTTGGCGACCATGGAGTTCACGGTAAAGCATTTGCCGACATCCCTCAGGAAATCCAGGAAGCTGATCGGACCAATCCAGTCGGCGTTATCCAACAGCTGAGCCTTGTTGGAGCCATCTTCAAAATCCAGCAGTCGTGAGAGTTGCCCCTTGATCTTGGCGATGCGTTCCAGAAGGAGTTCCTTGGTGACCAGTTGCCGTTCAGAGGAACGTCCACTCGGATCCCCAATCAGACCAGTGGCTCCACCCGCCAGGGCGATCGGACAATGCCCGGCCTTTTGAAAACGGCTCAGCGCGATCAGTGGCACCAGGTTGCCGACATGCAAACTGTCAGCGGTCGGATCAAACCCCGCATACAAAGTCATCGCCCCGCTCTTCAGTCGGGACTGTAAATTTTCCAGATCGGTGCAATCGGACAAAAGCCCGCGCCACTGCAACTCTTCAACAATATCCATCGCGCCTAACGCGATACCAGAAGACGAGCGGTCAATCCAGTGAAGTTTTCACCGGGATATTGATTTGGTTGCGAATAAAGCCGGGAGCCCCCCTGGGAACGCGGAGTGCCAGC
>JAUIHU010000540.1 GCA_030432175.1 Verrucomicrobiia bacterium
CTTTGCGAGGCCTCTCTACCAATCATGATTCTTTGGCCGATCGCTCATTTCGAGAATTAAGTTTAAGAAATAGCCCCTACTCAAGGCCAACAGATGGAGACTTGAATAGCCTAAAGCGTATCAATTCTCCCATCCTAAAAGGAAAAAAAGACTATTTTAATGAGGAAGTTAAAAAGAGAATCTATTTAACTGGACCAAAAGAAGTCTTGCGTTTAAAGGATATTTTCCTTGAAGACTGCGGATGGAAGGGAAAATCGTCTTTTACCAGAACGATTATCCAAGAAAAGAAACAAGAAATTCGACCAAATGCGAATATTTATTTGATCACTGTACCAAAATCTAATCAGGCAAAAATTCGTATTGGGTCGGTCTTAAAGAACAAAGATAGCTCCCGCGATCTCACCTCTTTGGCCGCGGCCTATATTGGGGGAGGATTTACCAGTATTTTAAATACAGAAGTGAGAATAAAGAGAGGGTTAACTTACTCTATGGGAGCCTTTGCCGGTTATCAGCGCGACTATGGACGCTCAATTATTTCAACTTTTACACGCAACGAATCTTTAAAAGAAACTCTTCAAGTAATTAAAGACACTCTACAAACCCATCAAAAGCTCATCGACTCAAAGGAGTTAGAAAGAGTTCGAACTAATTTGGCGGGCGCCCATCCTTTCACCTTTGAAGAAACTTCCTCATTCGGGATTCGTGAACTACCGATGCGTCGGCACGCATTGGACCGTTACGCAGTTCAAGCGCAGACCAGCGCCGGTACAGTTGCAGTCAAAATCGGGAGAGCAGGAAATAAAACACTGCAGATATCTCCTGAATTTGAAGATTGTCGCCGAGCAGCAGAGAGCAGTGGCCAACCGTTAAGGCAGATTATTGAAGAAGCCAGGTCCATTGCGTTCAAAAGAATTTCTGGATCAGGACACTAACTTTATACCATCAGCATCCATGACCAATTCTCCCACGAAATCTGAAGAACCCATCCTGCGCGCAGAATTCAGCAGGAAACTCATCCTGTATTGGAATATCAACAGTTCAATTGTATTCCTGTTCACGATTATCGGCATTCCGATTGGGCTGATCTGGTTTTTTCTGGTTGGCCCAACAATCTACCGCAAGGCCTTTGCACGACTCTCCTGTGAATTATATCCTCGAAGATTGGTGATTCGTCGTGGATTAATTTTCCGAGTAGAAAAAACAATTCCACTCACAAAAATTCAGGACCTGACATTTCGTGACGGACCCATATTGAGAGCTTTGGATTTATGCAAGATCTCCGTAGAAACTGCAGGACAAAGCGCAGGACCAGGAATGGCTGAAGCAGATCTGACCGGCATCATCAATGCTACCGAATTCAAGGAAGCAGTCCTGAGCCAGAGAGACGCGCTTGACCATTCAGAATCCCGTTCGGAGGCGACTTCACCCACTGTTGCGCCCAACCTGGACTCCGCCTACACCCTTCAGCTCTTAGAAGAAATCCGAGACAGCCTGGTAAGAATTGAATCCCACTTGCATAGAAAAAATTAGTATCAATTCATAGTTTTTATCTATTTTTCAGTTAATCTATCATTAAGATGACAACTCACGCCGGCGAAAAAAGAATGTCACGAGGCAGGCCAAGAGGTTTTGAAGAAGGGCAGGCATTGGAAGCTGCCATGCTCTTGTTTTGGAAAAAGGGATTTGCCAAAGTCAACCTCACTCAACTCTGTCGGGAGATGGGAGCCCCACGTCAGAGCGTTTACCACATATTCGGAGACAAGCGACAACTATACATCCGATGCATTCATCACTACCTTGAGACTCGTCTGGCTCCGATGTTGCAACAAATGGCAGCCCAGGAAGACCCCATTCTAGGTATTAAGGAAGCGCTCCAGTTTTTCCTGAATCAATCAACAGAAAATCAAGCTCCCGGCTGTTTTGTTGCCAATACATTGATTGATATTGGAGACAGCGATCCAGAGATTTCCACTCTACTGCAGGGCGCCCTGGAGCAATTGGAGCAAGGCTTTTATAAGGCGCTTCAACGCGCCAGAAAAAACGGCTCCCTGGCTCAGGATAAAAAACCTCTGAAGATCAGTCGGGCACTGACAAATACCTTCCTGGGAATGGCCACATTAAGCAAAGCAAACCCATCTACCAGAATGGTTCGAGACGTATATGATGGAGCGTTGTCCATGGTATCCTGACCAAAACCGCAGAGCACGCAGAGCATTGTAATAATTTCCAATTTAATTTTAGACCGACCAGTCAATTTATTTGCATCCGGGAACACTAGTTGCTAATAACTATGTTTCTCAATTTTCTGAATCCGGGATTCTGGTGCAGAATCCAGATGAGAATTTTCAAATCCAAATCATCTTTTATGCTGGATGTTAAATTGATCGGTATCATTGCTGGTGGTCTAAGTGTCTTAGCGCTGGGATTTGTCTCATGCGCAACTGGTCCAGACCTTCAGACCTATTTCCCTCCAAACGGGGAGGCTCGTCTGGTTGGAAACGACACATGCGAAGATTGCCACCTTCAACAATCAGAGTGGTTCGACCAAAGCCCTCACGGAACAATGCATCCTCTGCAGGTTCAAAACGATCCAGATACAGACCCGATTGATCTGGAAGTGAGTTGTGAGTCCTGTCATGGTCCGGGATCACTTCATGCCATGGCTTCAGGGGTTCCTTCCAAAAACACCATCAGGAATCCAGCAGATCAACCGGAAATCTGCCTGAACTGTCACCTGGATATTCAAAATCAAATGAATATGCCACATCATCACCGGGTGGTCGAAGGCCGACTTGGCTGTGTCGATTGTCACGATCCTCATGGAAAAGACATTTTTCGTGCCAACGGAACTTCGCTGAGCCTTGGGAGAGATCAGTCCTGCGCACAATGTCACCAGGAGCAAACCCAGAATTTTGTCTTTGAACATGAAGCTCTGCGAGAAGGTTGCGTTTCCTGCCATTCTCCTCATGGGTCAATTCACCCCAAGCTGTTAACCGAAAGGGATGCCAACCTTTGCCTGAAATGCCATGCTCAAATGCAGTTGGATGATGGAGATCTCAGAATCGGAGCAGTTTCTCACCGGTTTTACCTGTCACAGGGAACTTGCTGGAGCGCTGGTTGTCATACCGCTGTCCATGGATCCAACGTCAATGCAAGACTGTTGTATTGATTTAAATTCATCCCATGATTCGAACATTCAAAGCCAATTGCCAGAATCTTATGAATCCGTTCCTGTTCATTCCCCGGTTCTCTTATCCACTCAACTGTGCCGTTCGTAGACTTTTCCTGTCTACCCTTTGCTTCGGAACAGTCAGCCTGATCAATGGCGCGCCAATATCCAAAGGTGAGATTGACGTTTCTCAATTACCTCCTCCCATTGGCAGGCCAGTTGATTTCGCTATCGATGTGCAACCCATTTTCATGGACGAATGCTACCGTTGCCACGGCCCCAAGCGCCAGAAATCAGGATTCAGATTGGACGATCCACAGTCGGCGATGGAGGGAGGCGATTACGGGAAATCCATTCTTCCCGGAGACAGCGCCGGCAGCCCCTTGATTCATTATGTGGCTCAAATGGAACCTGACATGGAGATGCCACCAGTGGATAGCGGGGATCCTTTGACACCGGAGCAAATTGGAATTCTCCGTGCTTGGATTGATCAGGGCGCCAGTTGGGAATCCCTGGATCTCAGCGCCGAGTTACAACCTGCTCAGGTCTGGGCGTTTTCTCCGATGACACGCTGGATCGAAGTACAGGGAGCCAGCCGATTATTTGAGGAGCACACCGGCATGAGATCGGGATGGACAACCGGGTTGGAGTATTTTCTTTACCAAAAAGAACTTTCCCCGACCGAAACAT
>JAUIHU010000541.1 GCA_030432175.1 Verrucomicrobiia bacterium
GTCGATGGCATCATCGTTGCTCGCTTCGAGAGAATCATCCCCGCCGCCATGGGAACTGCCATCATCACCACCATCCTTGGAACGCTTAGACCCCTTGTCATCATCATGAGATTTCTTCTTGCCTGAGGAGGAGGACCCAGTTGTATCATCTTTGCTCTTCTTTTTGTCCTTGTTGCGCTTGCGTGTGTACTCAAAAGCAAATCGCAAACATCTTTCCACGCCTCGACGGGTATTCACACTTTCCTGAATGGCCACTTCGTTGGGGGTTCCTTTGAAAACGAAACCGCCAGAACCGGTGTAAAGTCCTTCGTTGTTTTCCCGGACAACGACAAAATCAATGTCTTCCGGTTTTTTATCCTTCAAAGGACAGAAACGATCGTCATAGAGTTTAACCGGGCGCAGGTTGATGTACTGCTCAAGTTCGAACCGTAGACGCAGAAGGATACCTTTTTCAAGGATCCCGGGTTTAACGTCCGGGTGACCGATAGCGCCCAGCAGAATAGCCGGGAATTTGCCCAGTTCCTCGACAACGCTGTCCGGCAAAGCTTCGCCAGTGCGCAGGTAGCGATCACCGCCCAGGTCGTAATCGGTGTAGTTGAGTTTAAAACCAAATTTATTGGAAGCCGCGTCTAGAACCTTGATGGCCTCCCGAGTCACTTCGGGTCCGGTGCCATCACCGCCCAATACGGCAATGTTGTAGCTTTTCATGGATCAAATTTCGTGCTTTTCTCTCGAACGGCGAGACGCGCCATCCTAATAGAAATGATCCCGCATTCAAATGGGAAAGACCGGGTGATTCAATACTTTTTCCAGCGTAGGAAAAAGAGAAGCGCTTTGGGTCGGGATCGGGCAGAAGAATTTTAAGACAAAGTATCAAAGAAAATGAGTAAACCATTGGAAGGAAAGATCGGGTTAGTAGTCGGAGTAGCCAACAAACGTTCTATTGCCTGGGGGATAGCCAAGGCCTGGAAGGAAGCTGGAGCGACTTTGGCATTCACCTATCAGGGTGAGCGTTTGAAAGGCAATGTGGAGCAACTGGTTGGGGAATTTGGGGAGGACACCATTCTGCTTCCCTGCGATGTGACGCAAGATGCCGAAATTGATACCGTGTTTTCAGAAATCAAATCCCGGTTTGGTAAACTGGACCTGTTGTTGCACGCCGTCGCCTTTGCTCCTAAAGAAGCCTTGGAAGGCGATTTTGTGAATACATCCCGCGAAGCGTTTCGTGTGGCGCATGATGTTAGCGCGTACTCGCTCGTAGCTTTGTCCAGAGCCGCTGCGCCATTGATGACGGATGGAGGTTCGATCGTCGCCATGTCCTACTATGGGGCAGAAAAAGTGGTTCCTCATTACAACGTCATGGGAGTTGCCAAAGCAGCATTGGAAGCCAGCGCGCGTTATCTGGCTTATGATCTTGGGGAGCAGAAGATTCGGGTCAATTGTATCAGCGCTGGACCGGTGAACACGTTGGCGGCCCGGGGTATATCAGGTTTCACTGCCATGTTGAAACATTACGAAGCTCATTCGCCGATGAAGCGGAATGTGACTCATGAAGAATTAGGGGCGACGGCTGTATTTCTTGCCAGCGAAGGCGGCGCTGCTATTACAGGGCAAACGCTTTATGTCGATTGCGGGTATGAGATCATGGGAATGTATTCCTGATTTGCAGGATATCATAGACGAAAACCTCTAATTCGCGTCTCGGTTTTGCTATATTTGTGTTGCTAGATTGTGACATTAAAAGAGTTGTGCAATAGTGAAGTTTAGCGATTTATATTAGTGAATTAATTGAACGAGGATTCGCTAATGCACGTCGCTTCAACATATAAAATGACAGGTCTGAAAGAAGAACTGATGCAGCTTGAAAAGCGGGTGCTCTCGCTGGGCTCTCGCGTCGAGTCTTCTCTCGAACTGTCGATCGAAAGTGTGAAGCGAGGAACCGACCGTTGTTTTGATGAAATTCGCGACTTGGAGGAAACCATTGATCGCAGCCAGTTGGAGATTGACGGGGACGCAGTTCGCCTGCTGGCAAATCATGCTCCAACAGGTGAAGACCTCCGTTTGATTCTGGCCATCAACCATATCAATGCCGCTTTGGAGCGAATCGGCGACCAGTCAGTCAACATCGCCAAATACGTTCGCCAGATGAAGGAGGCTGGAGCCGATCGCTTTGTCGGACATTTTCATCCGATGCTGAATCTGGCTCAATCCATGGTGGCTGACTCATTGGAAGCATTCGCTCAACGGGATCTGACGCTTGCTGAAGCAGTAATGGATCGCGATGAACAAGTGGATATACTGGACAAGATGATTTCCAGAGAAATCCTGAAGGGCGAACACCTAAATCCTGCGCTCAGCTGGAAAGAAGGCGCGCCTGTTGCTTTTGCGCAGATTATGCTTTCCAGGGCCATTGAAAGAGCTGCCGATCGAGCCTGCAACATCTGTCAGGAGATATTCTTTATTGTTGAAGGCAAGGACCTGAGACATCAGATTGCTTAGGAAGGTTGAAGGTTGAAGAAAAAATTGAGGCGACCCTATGATTTTTTGGGTCGCCTTTTTTGTTGGATTTGATGGGGGATGAAATGGATTCCTAGTTGTCCAGGGCTGCTTTCAGGATGCAGACGCAGACGAGTTCCATTGCCGTTTTGATGTTGTCGACACTTGGGAAGGAGGGCGCGATTCGGATGTTTTGATTTTTAGGATCTTTACCGTACGGAAAAGTCGCGCCTGCAGGAGTGAGTTTGACGCCTGCGTCGCCCGCCATTTTGACGATTTTATCAGCTGTTCCCTCTGGCGCGTCGATGGAGACAAAATAACCACCAACGGGTTTTGACCAGGTTGCAACGCCGGTTCCACCCAACTCGCGTTCCAGAGTTTCCAGTGTCGCTGTAAACTTGGGATTCAGAATCTCAGCATGACGTTTCATGTGAGATTTCAGTCCGTCCATATTTTGGAAGAAACGAGTGTGTCGCAGCTGATTGACTTTGTCGGGGCCGATCGTCTGAAAACCGATGCGTTTGCGAATAAAATTGATGTTGGTCTCACTACCGGCAATGAAACTCACCCCGGATCCAGCAAAGGAGATCTTGGAAGTGGAGCCAAACATATACACGCGATTCTCATTTCCGGCCGCCTTGCAGGCTTCAAGAATGTTTTTGAGGACAGGCGGCGCTTCAGTTAAATGATGCTCTGCGTATGCATTATCCCAGAAGATTCTGAAGTCAGGATTGGCCGTTTTCATTCCAGCTAATTCGTCTACGACTTCATCGGAATAAACAATTCCGGTAGGGTTACTGTATTTTGGGACGCACCAGATCCCAATCACATTGGGATCAGACGCAACCAGTGATTTCACTTCATCCATCAATGGCCCGTTGTCGTTCATTTGCACAGGAACCAGATGAATTCCTAATGATTCACAGACAGCGAAGTGGCGGTCATAGCCCGGAGATGGGCATAGAAAAGTGGGTTTCTCGAGGCGCGTCCAAGGTCCTGCCCCCTCAGCCACACCACGCAAGAGCGCATCTGCCACCGCGTCATACATCAAGTTGAGGCTGGAATTGCCGCCGATGATGAGTTCTTTCTCTGTCACTTCCATGTACTCAGAGAAAAGTCTTTTAGCCTCAGGGATTCCGTCCACACCGCCATAGTTTCGATAATCACCGCCTTCGCCGAGGTGGTCAGTAGATTTGACGCAATCCAGCATAGCTGTAGCCAGGTCCAGTTGTTCCGGGCAGGGTTTACCGCGAGTCATATCAAGATTCAGGTTGGCGGCCTTAAACTTTGCGTAACGCTCGTCAAGTTGGTGTTTGAGGGACTGGATTTCCTGGGCGTCCAGACGGGTCATTTCTTT
>JAUIHU010000542.1 GCA_030432175.1 Verrucomicrobiia bacterium
GAGTTGGTCTGGTACGACGGCGGACTTCGCCCAGCGCGACCTGAAGTTGTTGGAGATGGCGATTTGATGGGAGACAACGGTTTGCTGCTGGTAGGAGATAAGGGATGTTTATTTACAGATTGGAGTTCCTGGAGAATTTACCCTAATCGTTTGGCAGAAGAATATGGTGAGCCTCCTAAAAAACTTGCTAGATCCATCGGACATCACGAAGAATGGCTTGTTGCCTGTAAGGGAGGCCCCAAAGCCGGGTCTAACTTTGATTGGGCCGGACTATTAACTGAAGCTGTTTTGCTCGGGAATGTTGCTTTGCGCGCTCAACTGCGAGAAAAACTGACCCGTGCTCGCTTGGAATGGGACGCTGATTCGCTATCTTTTACAAACTTACCTGAAGCGAATGAGTTCTTGAAACGTGAGTACAGGAACTTTTAATCGAAATAGTGTTAAAATTCTCCGCTCCTTGGGGCGGAGAATTTTAATTTTTAATTATTATTTTTGATTCATCCATATTGTTGAAACGGATCATCGGAATACCTTTCGGCAGAGTGAAATCATTGTTCTGCACAAAGTTCGTTTCTGCTTTATGAAACCTTAAAGGTGATTTTATCGTTCCATAGATCCGATTGTTTTCGATTACAATTCCCATTGTTCCTTCGTCCAGAAACATTCCGTTGCTTTCGGCGCGGCCTAAATTAAGGGGTATATCATGAATGCGGTTACCACTGAGTACGGTTCCTGGTTGCCTGCCGAGAGTGTAGATTCCTCCACCATCCGAAAGTTTCTGCATAACATGGTGGATGTGATTGTTAACGATCCGGTTATCAGCACAAACGGTTTTGGCAGGACTCCAACTCCATCCAACTGAAATACCAGTGTAAGGTAAGTCCCTGATTTCATTTTGGATCACCCGGTTTCCGGGGCTTAGCCCTATCCAGATACCAACGGAACCAAAGTAGCGTTGTCCACAGTTTTCAATCAAATTATTGTAAACCAGATGATTTCCTGACACTTGATCAATGGATGGGTTTTCCTCGCCTAGCAGGATCGCGTTTGCGGCGATCTGGCTAAAAGAACAATCTGAAACTTCTCCATGTTGACAATTTTTTTCGAACCAAACTCCAGAACCGCCCAGCTTTGAAAATTGACATGACTGAAATTGGACATTCCGGGAATGACTCACATGTATGGCTGCCTGGATTGGATTCCATGAGCCCTGATTAGGATTGGCTCCAACTCCATCCCAGTGAAATCCGGCCTGTCCACCAGCATACCTGTTTTCAAAAGGAGACCATTGAGTGTGTTCAAATCCTATGTTTTTAAAAATCAGATTTCTAACCTGGTTTGTCGAATTGCCCTGAATTTTAACCAGCGTTTCAAGCCTTGGAATGAATGCGTTAAAACTTTCAAGGGATTCTCCTGGCATTGGTTTGTACAGAATTTCCCTGGTCTCCTGATCGAAACTCCATTCACCGGGAGAGTCGATCCATTCCGGCGCATTCTCAAGAAAGTATCTTGGATTGGGTTCAAAACCGTTGATCCGCCAAAATGGGTATGGTCCGCCGATAACACTTGCAGTGGAAATGATTTGCCTTTCATTTAAACACTGAATGTTTTTGAGTGGCACGTAGGACATGGACCAGTCATGTAACAAACCCAGAAGAGCATTCGAGGGTTTATCAGGCGGTGGGATTATTGGATTCGATTCATTGGTGAAGCTGTTTCTGTCATTCACCACTGTATCAACTCGCAGAAATCCCTGATTTGGATGTCTGGATCTGGGTCGGGGTATTCCTTCAACATAAAGAGAAACCGGAGACGAGTCGGCATCTGCGTGCCGGGACGACCAAAAACCGTTTTCTGCAACGCTCCAATTACGTATTGTAACGCCGCTGAAAATGCGTGTTCCCGTCTCGCCCTGATAAAAAACGAACCAGGTGCCTTGCCCACCATCCAGAGCATCAAATGTCAACGGAGTTTCTAACTGAAAATCCCCGGCGCTTAAGTGAACAGTGATGTGCTCAGACTGACCGCTTTCAGTCTGAGCCCTTACTGCTTGCTGGGCTTGTTGTATGGTTCTGAATGGATCTTCAATAGTACCCGTAGCATTTGGAGAACCGGTCTTTGGATTGACATAGAAATCCAAAGAAAATGTGCTGATTCCAGATAGCAGTAACGTTGCGATTCCGAATATCTGACAAGAAACTGAAAAGTGTAACTTCATGATTCGATATTAGTAATATCGAATCACAAAGTCCCACACTTATTCTGAAAAGTATTTTGTTGTTGTTGAGTTATTGACTATAAATTCGGAAAAACTCTGCCATTTCCAATGGATCCATTATTACCTGTGCCTGTCCATTCACAACGGTAGGAGGTGTTTCAAAATCAAACCACTCCAAAAGGTTAAACGAGTATTGAAGCTGAGCATCCGGAACGAGATCCGGCCAGTATATCAATATCTTGTTGGTTTCGATTAATTCCAGAGTCAACGTCACCTCATCGGCTCCACTGATCCAAGGGTGGACCAGTGTCGGCTCAGTCAACCAGGGTTCAAACAAAACATTGTCGCTGACAGAATTACCACTTCCACCTGGATTCAGAGTTGGATGTTCAGGGCCAGAAGGATCGCCCCACCAACAAGAACGAGCATCAACTATGATCGAGCTGGTATTGTTGACTCCAACTCCATTTTCATAAATGCCACATTGAACAAGGGATACAGGATCCGATTGGTTATTGACACGAACTCCCGTGCCATTGGATGTGAACAATGAGTTTTGGATGGAACGAGAGCCGCTGTGGTTATTGACGAATAGTCCATTTCCTGAGTTGTCACGAAATCTTGAATAGAGCACATCAATCTCACCGGATCCTGAAATGACAACTGCTGAATGATTGGAGTACCCTGCATTTGCCACTTCAGCATAGTTTAAGATGATGGATCCCTCATCAACAACTGAAATACCTTGCCACCATGAAGGCGCTTCAGAAGCGCCAAGAAATCTCACCGGAGCGGACTGCTCTCCTAAAGCTTTGAGGGTTCCGTTGACATTGATATCCGCGTATTGTGCAATTCGACAATCGATTCCTGATTGAATTTCCCACTGTCCTCCAGGTTGTATTGTCAGACCGTCTCTCAATTCCGCAGAAAAAGACTCGCCCTGGCCTCGGGTCCAGACAAGTAGACTTGTTAAATCTCCACCATCCATTCCGATACTGTGGGAAGCATTCGAGCTGAAATGATTTTTAGAATAATCCAATGCCAGACCTGCATTCATGTGAACTCCGTATGTGCCATTCTCTGAAAAAGCGCATTGGTTAGCGGTTGCAGTTCCCGAGTTCCACTTTACTCCTGCTGATCCGTTCTGACTGAAACTGGATCCGATCAATTGAACTGAAGATTCATCATTGCCTTGAAGCAGAACTCCGTGACTGCCGCTGTTGGAGACTTGGCTGCTATTCATTTCAAGCGCGCCAAAACCACTGAAGTTAACCCCGGGATTGTTCGAGTAACCTGTATATCGGATAATGGTGTGCGTTAAATTAGCTGATCCATTCCCGCTGATTACTAGTCCAATCCACCAGTTGGGCTCTGGAGTTGATTCGGCTCCATTATTCTCAGTGTCGCCACCGACCGAATCGTCAGCAGGGTGAGTGAGATTAACAGGGAGGCTGGCTGTGCCGTTGGCTATCAGACTTCCGTTGACCAGGATGCGGCCATAGCGATGCATCTTGACTGTTGTGCCAGCTCCGATCGTCAGGGTTGCCCCTTCAGCGACTGTGATATTTCCCGAAGGCATGAATGAAAATTCCGGAGCCACTTTCCATGTAGTATCTCGAGTCACGTCTCCGCTTG
>JAUIHU010000543.1 GCA_030432175.1 Verrucomicrobiia bacterium
TTCCGGAATTCCCGGTCGGGATTTCCAGAACATTCAGATTAATCGGGCGGAATTTCCGTATTCTTCGATAGATGGCCGCGCTATTCCTCAACGATGCCGACAATTCCTGCAAAGAAAAATAATTGGAGCGACCTATTTTTCAGGGTCTTGATGCTGTGGTTTGACCCCACATCACCGCGCATCAATAAGCGTTTTGTCGATCAAATGATGGGGCATTTCCTTTTCGCCGCTTCGGTCAAATTTCCCGAGCACATAAAAATCGGCCCAAAAGAAATGAAACTAATACATGGGGCACCGCCGCAAGGCGTCGAGCTCCCAATTGATTTCAATTTGGCAATTCGCCACGGCTTGATTGCTGGAGCTGTTCTTATTGCGGGCGGAGTGACAGGCATGAACCTTCATAAAAAAATTTGAATCAGTAAACCGCCATACCTTGAAAGATCAGTCTGGTTCTGTTAGGGATGTCTTCAACTTGGAAGCCGCCCTGTCGATTCCGAATCTATTCTCCTCATGGCTGATTTTTACAATAACAATAGCTCCGTGCCCAAAGCTGTTACCGATCTATATCGTCCTTTCAGCCTTCCTGGGCTTGGACCAGAGACCAGGAAGGACGTTCTTCCGATAAAGGAGTTAAAAGATCAACTCACTCAGGCTCTATCCGAATTGGAATCAGTGATGCCTGAAATGGAAGAACTTTTACTTTCGGTTTTGCTTCTCTGGCACGACCACCTGGAAGCATCCCATGATATTTCACAAAGGCTTCATAGTTCTGAAGGCAGTTACATCCATGGAATCATGCACCGGCGAGAACCTGATTATTGGAACTCCAAGTACTGGTTTCGCCAGTCAGGTAATCATCCAAAAGCAAGCGCGTTATCGGAAATAGCTGCGGAGACCTTGTGTGATATTCCCTGGACTCCTGCTAATCCGCTGGGCCAAAGATGGGAAAGCTCAAAATTTGTGGATCTGGTTGATCTGGCATTGAATCAGGATCGAACCGAAGAGGCCCTGGACTGCATGCAGCGCCTTCAGGCTTTGGAGTTTGATACCCTGGTGGAGCATATTTGGCATCGTCACTATTGAGGCTCAATTTGAAACATTTGTGAGTCAAAATCAGGTTATCTTTGAAGCCGCCGCTCCGGTCTTTTTATTGATTTTCATCGGGTACGCATTGCGACGTACCGGTTGGCTTTCTCCTTCGGCTGACCGCACTCTGCTGAAACTCATCATTGGTGTTTTTACACCTTGCCTCATTTTCCATAACATCTATGGCAACCAGGCGTTAAGACAATGGGACAACATTGCGCTGGCTCCACTTGTCGGATTTCTGGGAGTGGCTTTGGGCATCTTGACCGTGTACTTCATCAGTCCATGGCTTGGAATGAGAGATCCGAAAGTTCGGCGAGCATTTGCTGTCACCGTCGGAATGCAGAATTATGGTTACTTCCCCATTCCGTTAGTCACCGTATTATTCGGGTCAGAGGCTTTGGGGGTTCTTTTTTCTCATAATCTGGGCGTTGAGATTTCCATGTGGACTGTTGGAGTGGCGGTGTTGAGTGGCGCGGGCGCATTGAAAGACTGGAAACGTTTTATTACTCCACCCATGGTCACGATTGTTTTCACTCAATCGCTCAACCTTTGGAATCCTGGACCCACGCCCCCCATTCTGGATGAAACGATCCAATTACTAGGACAATGCGCTATCCCTATCGGTATTCTGCTGATAGGAGCCACTATCTGTGACCAGTTCAAAGAATTTCAGCTCCGGAAAAATTGGGGATGCATCCTGAATGCCTGCTGGCTCAGGCTCGGTTTGATCCCAGCCATGGCGCTTGGACTGGCAGCGTTGGCTCCGCTGTCTGTGGAGTTGAGACAAACTTTGGCTGTGGAAATGGCCATGCCCAGCGCTGTCTTTCCAATCATCCTCTGCCGCCAATACGGAGCCGACTCAGTCACAGCGATCCGCGTTGCCATAGGAACTTCCCTGGTCAGCTGGATCACTATCCCATTGTGGATTCCCTGGGGGCTGAAATGGCTGGGGGCAGAGTAGATAAATAAGAATTAAGAATTAGGATTTAATAGTGGGGGGATTTTAAATTTGATGAGAATGCTCAGGTTGAAAGCCCAGTTATTTGGAACTGAGAAGAACGGATCTGTCACTTGGGTGAGTTGCTTATCTAAGAAATAAATTTGAAATGACAGAAAATTAGTTCAGGCTAATAATTATTGTATGCGCATAAAATACTTAACCTTCTTAGCGGCATGTGTCTGGGCATTTATTCCTTTGACTCAGGGTCAAGCATTGGTTGATGAGTCGAGTCCCGGCGCTGAATTGAAATCCGTGATCTCAGAATGGGTTGAAACTCAACGTCAGTTGGCGCGCGCTCAGTCCCGTTGGCGCACGGAAAAAGCGACACTCGAATTTGACCTTTCCCGTATGCGGGAGGAGTTGAAGTATTTTAAGGATTCTATCGAATCGATGAAATCCAACGAGTCTGCTTCTCTGAACGAGCGCGATACGTTGCTTGAACAAAAACAAGGATTGGAACGATTTGAGAGGATATGGTTGGAGCGCCTGCCGATTCTGGAAAAACGTGTTCTCGAACTCAGCCAGCGCTTGCCAGATCCATTAAAAAGAAAAATATCTCCCGCCTTGAAACGTCTGCAGGGGGTGAGAGATCCAAACTCCGGCATCAACAGTCGATTGCAAGCGATCGTCGCCATTCTAGGGGAGACCGATCAGTTCCATCATTCTGTACAAATCCATGACCAGATCATTTCCATCAATGGCGCCGAGGAGATACAGGTGAAGGTGATTTATATTGGATTAACCCAGGCTTACTTCGTAAACGAAAAAGGAGAGCAAGCCGGTACGGGTCAACCTGGCGCCACGGAATGGGAATGGTCTTCTCAGCCCAAACTTGCCGACCGTGTTCAGAAAATGATCCGCATTCAATCAGGAGAATCGGCTCCCGCCTGGGTCAGTATGCCTTTGGAGTTAAATCAGAATGAATAGTCTAATTTTAACTCAGCAATCAAATTCGAAAGTATCCTTTCGGAAATGGGCCTTCACTTTTGCGGTTCCAGCTCTGGGATTTTTATCAGCGCTCGACCTCAATGCTCAATCCGTTGCTGATGCCCTGAAAGAGGCAAAATCTGAATTGCGATCCGCAGTCGAACGCATGGCGGAAGTAGAATCCTCTATTTCAGAAGAAAAAATTCCACTCGCTCAGGAAACTTTTCGGGTGGAACAGGAATTACGCGAACATCGTCGTGAATGGGATGCCCTTCAGGTGTTCAACCGAAACCAGGCGCTGGAATTGCAGCGACTGGAATCAGCTGTTGAAGCTCAGACACAGCGTCTGAGTTATCGGGAAGGTTTGTTGCAGGAATACTTGCGAGCCTGGGAATCCAGACTGGACCCGGCGGAATGGGATCTCTACCCGGAAGCGTTGGAACCATTGGATCGAAACCTGGACTGGGAGGATCTCGCCGGGGAGATCGGTTCAGGTTCGGTCGACGAAACTGCCGTGGCAAATGCAATGGCCACATTGGATTCTCTTGAAACAGCAATTGGAAGACTGGAGGAATCATTGGGAGGCAGGACCACTCCTTACCAGGCTGCGGATGATCAAGGGAAAATGGTTGATGGAACAGCGATATGGCTGGGGCCCGGATCCTATTTCATTCCCAATAACGCTGTCGCTCCAGCCGGGGTCCTGACTCGCGAGCCGGGGGCCGAGTTGTCTCGTGTGTTTCAATTCAGGGAATCAGAAGAAAGCCTGCGGCAGTGGCTGATTGATGGGCAGGGAGAGATTCCATTGGATGTCACCGAAGGCAAAGCCCTTG
>JAUIHU010000544.1 GCA_030432175.1 Verrucomicrobiia bacterium
AAACGAATCCAATACAGCTCCCCACTCTGCTTGCGATACAAACCAAACCAACGCCGCCAGTCCCAAAACCAGAGCAATGAGCTTCCACTGAACTGTTCTGCTCATCGCTCCTGCCCCGATCGACTGGAACTTTTTGAATTATAAGTAATCTGCACAGCTATCAGAGCGATCCAAAATATGTGAGATCCCACACCTGCCATCCACAAAAAGAGATCCAACCGGCCCGAAACAGCCAATAAAATAGTCAACACGGAAAAGTCCCGGTTGGCCATGGAATCAGTCCAGCGTTGGGCCAGTGGAGATGATTTCCTGGAAAGCATGATCCATAACACTACGAAAAAAGAAAGCAGAGCGCCGACCGCAGCGCTGATTCCCAGTCCAATGGCAGGAGTAGTCTCAGCATGAACCCCGTTTGTAACCGCCCATGCAATTGCCAGAAAAACAGCAATGTGAACCACCTGGTCAGCTACCAGATCCAGCCATTTGCCAACCTTCGTTTCCCTCAAACCGGCTCTCGCCAAATCTCCATCAATACAATCAATCACTGCTGAAAGCTGAAACAACAACGTTCCAGCAACGGTTTTTCCCCAAGTCCCATAATGAATCATCCACGCAGCAAACAACCCTAGCAACGTGGCAAAAACCGTGACCTGATTCGGCGTAACCGGAGTCGCCACCAGCGCTTTGGCAAGTGGTCGTCCCAAAGGGCGATTAAAGAATCGATCCACAACACCATCATGAGGACTGGTCAAACTTTTCCACAGCATGGATGTTGCCTGATCTGCATCATCTTTGGACTGAATCAGCATGGATGTCCGCGCTTCAGTTGCATCGACTCCACTCATAACTAAATCCTCCAAATATCTGGCCCCATCAAACTCGGAATTAACGTTCAGTGCGTCGATAGGAAACTTTCCAATCATTGGAACTGGAGCGGTCTTGCCATTGCTTGAGGAAATCAACCAGACTTGCTTATCGGCCGCAGGGTCCAGTTTAAAATCGCTGTCGGGCGCAAAGAACGAAGGTACTGCCAATATAACCGAATCGAATTTACCCCAAACATCCACCGCGCTGCTTGATGAGCTGATAATATTCTGGATATTCCTCCTTTGAGATTGAATCAGCAATTTTCGGATCTCAGTCTGATTGCGGCTGGACCGTATCCAAATGCAATTGGCTCCCATTCTGGACAAAGCCACATTTAATCTGTCCAATAGTGAGAGTGAAGCAATAGAAAAACCAGCGACTTCCCAATATCGATCCAGATCAATCAGTCCAATGATGGTCATTCCGATAAATAAAACTCAGCGATCGCATAATTGATTGATGATCTTCGAAATAATTCAATATTAGATATCTACATCCATTTCAGGGGAATAATAAAGCATGCGTCCGCAATTGGGACAGGTGGTGATTTCGTTGGCAGCTTTACTGGAAACCACTGCCTGGGTGGTGACTTGCATGTGGCATCCCCCACAAACATTACGGTCCACCCCAACTATCGAAGTAGGCCCTTTCTTATCAAACAGTCTCTCATACCTCGCCAGCGCATCCGGATCAATCCCTTCACAAAGTTCGTCTCGCTGATCCTCCAAGGAATCCAGACGTTCATCCAATTCCTTTTCCCTGACCTGCAAATCTTCCAGTTGCTTCTTGATGGAATCAATGGACTCCTGAAACGTCTTCTCAAAGGACTCGGTTTCGACTTTCAACGTCTCAATCTCCTCCATGCACTCGATTTGCTGATCGTCTAATTTGGATATTTCTTCCTCAACATGGCGAATCTGGCTGGCAAGAGCCCGATATTCCTCGTTATTCCGGGTTTCCAGCTGTTGCTGAGCGTATCGCTGGGTCAGGTTCTTTTTGGACTCTACCTCCAATTCGAGTTCCTTACGACGGACTTCCGCCGCTTTAAGTCCTTGTTTCTGACTTTCCAGCTTCTTTTGCGCCTGAAGCGCATTGGATTTTAAAGCTTCGCGCCTCGGCTCGATACTCTCCCAATCCGTGTTTGCTTCGTGGATCAATCGATCATGACTCTGAAGCGCCAGCAGCTTTTGAATGGTCTCTCGCATCGCTGGTATAAAAAGCTATCGAGGTCCAGTTACTTAGTCAATTCCACGTCTCACTTTATTGACATTCATACCGCACCAAGCCTTGAATGAAATTTTCAGTGAACCATTCAGCGAGTTAGCTGCGACATCCTGAAAATGCATAAAATGCTCCAATCAACATCGCCATAGCGCCAATAGGAACAAGAAAAATCCCCCATCCCGGGTCTCCACCAAATATTTGCACGCCGCCCAGAAAGAACCCCGCAGGAACTAATACCCACCCAGTTTGCATAAATCGTGAGGCTCTCTGAAATTTGATCTCTCCACGACCCATTCCCAGTTTCTCCCCCGTAAATCCTAATACCACCAGTAAAATCGAGAAGAGCGTTCCATGAACATGCGCCAGGGTCCACATCAAGCGTCTCGCGCTGTACTCAGGCCCCAGATACCAGGAAATTTTCATGGCATGCAGCGCCTCAAGAAAGATACCCATCGTAATAAAGAGGCATATTCCTGCCCACCCCAATGTGAAATGCTTTCTCGCAAAACTGGCTGAACTTGAGCTTGTTGAATCTTTTTGGCCTGGATTAGACGTTTCTTTTCTTTTCGAAGGCATGTGGCTTCTGATGGCTGATTAGTTTAAAAAATTATGCCTGCACAAGATTTTACTATTCTTTAATCGTTACTGAACGATTGTCCCTGGCTCGCAGCATTCTGGAGAATTCCGACCTCTGAATTTCTCCTTCAAAATTAAGTAAAACCTTTGATGCTAAATCAGAGCTGATGGGATTTGGTAATTTCCACATTCCTCGAATTCTTTCCGGAGCTCCCCTTAAAGATCCCCGATGCGCCAGAAAATCATAATCCATATCCTCCAGCCCGGAATATGTTCGCAATGCTTTTTCTGCAACATAACGCACCACTCCATAGGAATCCCCTAACAATGTCGCCAAAATTGGTGGAACCCAATCTTCCTGACTGACCTTCCGGGCTGGCTCCCAACCCATGCTCCATGCAGCAATCACCCGTTGTGCCGCATGCCCCTTGATTGCCCAAATAACCGACGCAGCAATTTTTCGCTGCTCTTCTGTTACGTCAATGACCGGTGTTCCATACCAATGACTCAACTGCTGCTGAGCCCAATCCATGGTTTGGTCCAAATGACAGAGATTACAGGCATTGGGGACACCATGGCGTATCGAGGCGCTGACCGATGGAACGCTTATCTGATGACTTCTGATGGACCCCAAAAGCGCATAGGTGTTGTATGGCATGTGACAATTCATGCATTGACTGCCAGAGGAGTCCGAAGAATGAAAAGTGTGGCTGCGAATTTCAGAGGTATATTGCTTTGCTTTATGGCATTGTACGCAAGCTTGATTTGACCTCATATCAGGCTTCAACTGATCGGAAGGATCACTTTCATGCATGGAATGACAGGATAAACAAGACATCTCCCCTTTCTGGTAACAACCAGTCTCTGCCATGGCTGTAAATTCCCGTCCGCCAGCCAGAATCGTTCCATCCTCCCACCATCGTTCCGCAAAGAAATCCGGGTTCGTTTCCAATTCTTTCCAGCGCTCTGAGTCGCTCTCTTTAGTGGGATATTTGATATAATATCTGGTCTGGTGCAGATCATCCCCAGGAACATAAGGATCTCCATTTTGAGCAAAATCCATGGCAATCTCCTCCCGATTGATGAACACCCCATGACACTGACCACAAACCTGACTGGATCTTCGATGATCCAGTTTGGCCGGGTTCACGATTGTCGGATCATCGCCACTGGACTGGT
>JAUIHU010000545.1 GCA_030432175.1 Verrucomicrobiia bacterium
AATTCAAAATCCCGAAACCGGGAATGAACTCCCCGATCGTTTGGGGCAACAAGGTCTTTTTGACCGGGGCAGATGCATCGGGCCGAGAAATCTATTGTCTTGATAGCAATGATGGACGCTTGCATTGGACTTTTAAAGCGCCCGATATCCCTGAATCAACCTCCAGTCAGGAACAGCCAAATGTGATGGATGAAACGGGTTTTGCCGCTCCTACTATGGCGACAGATGGCAGATTAGTTGCGGCTCTATACGCCACTGGTGATCTGGTTTGTGTTGATTTTTCCGGGAAGAAAGTTTGGCAAAAACATTTAGGAACACCCAAGAACCATTATGGGCACGCATCCTCTTTAATCATCAGCGGGAGTTTGCTCTATGTGCAATATGATCAAAACGATGACTCTCGTCTCATGGCTTTCGATATTCAATCAGGAAAAATTGCCTGGGAAACTCCTCGAACTGAAATCTCATGGTCATCACCCATCCTTGTCGACAATAACGGAAGGACCGAACTTATTCTGACAAACTCAAAGTCGGCGGACGGATACGATCCGAAAACGGGTAGAAAGTTCTGGCAGATTGAATGTCTCGATGGAGAACTGGCTCCATCGGCCGCATTTTCCAAAGGCACATTATTTGTAGCCAATGAATATGCTGTAGCGTCGGCAATTGATATCGGCAATCACAATACGGATCCGCAAATTCTCTGGTCCAGAGATGAAGTACTCCCGGAAGCATCGAGCCCCCTTGCAACAGACGACTTAATCATAGTCGCGTCAGCCTACGGAGCTGTTAACTGCCTGGATCGTGCAACCGGAACTATTCACTGGGAACACGATTTTGATATCGGATTCTACAGTTCTCCCATTCAAGTGAATGAAAGAATTTACCTCGCAGATCTGGATGGCAATGTTCATGTGATTAAAAAGTCAGGTCAGTTCGAGCTACTTGGCAGTTCTGCGATGAATGAGGATGTGTACGCAACACCCGCCTTCGTGCGAGACAAAATCTATATACGAGGAACCCATCATTTGTTCTGTATCGCTGACAATTCAGATTCCAGGAATTAATTAGCGCCAAAACCAAGAGTGAAAGAACTTCGCTAATAACAAATTGAATTTAAAAAGGAGATTCCAAGAGCGATGGGAATCCATTAAACCGAATATCAGAAAGTCCCGGCTGAAATATGTTTGAACACCAAAGCATCATCGCTGTTGAAAAAAGGAAAAACTCCAAGCAACATATCCTTCAACCTCTCATGAAAATAAAAACGACATTTTACCCAACAGCGGTTGCCTCCGGTATCCTCATTTTAACCCTTACAGGACTCTGCGCTGAAGATTGGCCTTCGTGGCGCGGTCCTTCCTATACTGGAAGTCGGTCTGGAGAAAATTATCCCACTCAGTGGGACACCAAAAACGTCGCATGGAAAGCCGAATTGCCCGGCAAAGGCGCTTCCTGCCCGATTGTCTGGAAAGAGCGGATTTTCCTGACCTCTCCGGATGATGGATTCGACTCGGTCCTGGCGTTGGATCTCAAAGGTCAACAAATCTGGAAAACTCGGCTGGGACAGGAAACCCCGCCCAGGCACCGAAGACTCGGAACCAGTAGTAACGCTTCCCCGGTAACGGACGGCAGTGGTGTTTTTGTTTATTTCAAGAGCGGAACTTTCGCGGCTCTGGAAATGGATGGAGAGGTTCGTTGGCGCCGGAATCTGATTAAAGAATTCGGGCCACAGGAGCTTTACTGGGATCAGGGAAGTTCGCCGGTGATCATTGGTGACCTCGTCATCATTTCCCGTTTGCATGCAGGCGACTCATGGGTTGCTGGTTTTGACAAGGCGACTGGTGAAATTCGCTGGAAGACCGAGCGCAATTACAAGGTTCCGGCTGAAAACGACAATGGCTACTCGACACCTGCCAGTTCAGCATGGTGACCGGGACGCTGTGTTGGTCTGGTGTTCGGATCATGTGACCACCTATGGCGCAGACAACGGCGAGCTGATTTGGGAGAGTGGCGGATTTAACCCGAACGGGAATAAACTCTGGCCTACGATTGCTACCCCGGTGGTCTCGGGAGATATCGCAGTCATTCCCGTGGGCCGCGATGATCGCAGACAGGGCGAGATCCACGCAGTTCGAATGGGCGGCCAGGGCGACGTCACAGGAACTTATCGCCTTTGGGATCGACAAGATTTTGGAGTGTTTGCCACCAGCTTGGTCGCCTACGAGGGAAGGGTTTACATTCTACGCAACAAAGGTGGAATCGTCTGTATCGACCCAGCTACTGGAAAACCTCACTGGGAAGCGCAACTTCCGGAAGATGCCTCTGCCTATTATGCGTCACCCGTTATTGCTGGCGGAATTCTTTACGCGGCTCGGGAAGACGGAATGGTTTTCTCCGCGCGGGTCGGATCCAAGTTTGAACTGATCGGCGAGAACGATATGGGCGAACAGATTTTGGCAACTCCGGTTCCATTTGACGGTCGATTGCTCATCCGCACCTCTGAGAGTCTCTTTTGTGTGAATTGACTGGGGAATGATGTGTGGCAAAGGACTCTATTGATTTTTAACACCCAAACAGATTTAAAGATAAGAATCTACCGGCCACACTCGAATCAAACCCTCGCTAAAGGGCAGGGCTCTCAGGCACGAAAGCGCATAATGGGGGTAATGGATTTCTGCTTAATAGCCCAGCATTCGAATGTCATACGATTGTTATAGACTCAGGATACCATTGCTGTTTCCTATTTCCGCCCAGCCAATGGGATGCTATATGTTGAAGTGGATTGTTTATGACATCTTCGATTAGTTCTACGGCATTCTCAGCAATTCTGGCCGTTATCTCTGGATCGCAGCTACCTCCATAATAGTACTCATGATCCAGAAATAATATCGGACACTCTCCATTTTCATTTTTGTGAAAGGTGTCCAAGACATATTTATCACCGGAACACATTATTTCTGCGATTGGGATTAGACCATTTAACCACTCTTCCAAGTCGTCAAATTTTGTTCCTTCTTTATATGCGTCCAGGTTATCAGTAAAAGTTTCTTCAAGCATATCAAGCTGGTCTACTATTTCAAAAAGGCTAAAAAACTTGAATCCCTCGTCCACATCATGGCTTGGCTGGAAAAGCTTAAATCCATTCCAGCGCTCGTAGATGGGTTTAAGCGAAGGAGTCGCCCATTCAGGGATATAATAATGAGGAGCAGGATCAGCCAGAGTGTGAACAACTTCAAAATCTCGAGTCCCTTCAGCGTGCCCGCGTCGCTTACAATGAAAAATAGTTTTTCTTTTCAGAAGTTCTGTTACTGCATTCATGGAGTCGGACCCTTCACGTTTTCATTTCAGTGATCTGCTTGGTGGCGATGCCGAGAGGTCGGTCTAATGGGACACCAGCGCAGGACATGAGTGTGGTGAGCAGGTCGCCCTGGTTGCCCTGGACGTTGGTCAGGAATCGTCCGGTGTTGATAGATCCGCCGCCTTTTCCTGCAATGATGAACGGGAGGTTATCGCGTCGGTGTTTGTCGCCGTCTTCAAGGCCTGATCCCCACATCATGATGCAGTTGTCGAGTAGCGATCCGTCTCCTTCTTTCAAAGCGCTCATCTTCTTCACCATGTAAGCGAACTGGTCGACGTTGAATTTATTGATGGCGGCCACCTTGCTGATCTTGTCCTGATCGTTGCCGTAATGTGTCTGCGAATGGTGTTGGTTGGAGAACCCCAATTCTGGATAGGACGCTCCGTTAGGGCGGGATCCGACGTAAGTGCTGACGCGGGTGGTATCGGTCTGGAAAGCCAGGATGGTCAGGTCGCACATGACCTGCATATACTCACTGC
>JAUIHU010000546.1 GCA_030432175.1 Verrucomicrobiia bacterium
TTGTTTGCCGATCAGGAACTTTCTGATTGGAATATCAAAGGCTTTTTGGAGTGGACGCAATTGAATTTCCCGCTGGGGTGGAATGAGGAACAGGTAAAGAAAGCTGCTGACAAAACCATTCCTGAAGAGGATTTTAATGATACCTCGTTCATACTGGCATTGCCGGACACCAAACAGCGCGCAGTGGCGTGGGTGTTCTACAACGAAGTGAAAGAGGCTTACAATTTGAAAGCCAGCTTTGAAGAAGAGGGCTTCATTCAGTCACTGGAACGATACACGATTTTGAGTTCCATTGACCGCCGGTGGCAGGAGCATGGACGGACTGCGCGAGAGTATCGGACTTCGAGCATACGGGCAGAAAGATCCGCTTCTGGAATACAAATCCGAGGCTTTTCGTGAGTTTGAAAGCCTGATGGAGTCCATCAAACTGGAAGTGGTCCACAATTCGTTCCGTTCAGCCTCCAGCGCTGCGGCTTTCCAGAAGTTTCTGAGTCATTTGCCGAAAAACAAGGCATCTCATCCACAGCCTCAATCAGAGTTGACCGATTCCGGGACCACGACTACGTCTTCCAGTGGAGCGCCAATCTCTGCAGGAACGGCGAGCCCTCGCCCGTCTGCTCCAGAGCTGGGTGATAAAGACCTAGCCTCTGAAGTTTCTGCCATACTGACCAGTAAGCAAGGTGATTCCAGAGCTGGAAGCGTCAAACGTGGACCTAAAAAGAAGCCAGCTCCCGTCAAATCGGATCCGAATGCCAAGGTGAAACGGAATGGTCCTTGTCCTTGTGGAAGCGGGAAGAAGTACAAAAACTGTTGTGGAGCTCATGCTTCTTAAGAGGTTACAAACTGAAAAAATAAATAGAGGTTTTTCTACGCAGAAATCAGCCTTATGAAATCAGATAATAAGCAAATTTCAAGTGGAGTACTCACCGGTGCAATAACTGGTGGTATCGTTGGAGTTCTTAGTTCCAGGGGATACTCCCTGGTTGAAATTATTTTGATTTCAACAATTGTTGGAGTTTGCGTAGGTTTAACTATTTCCTTTGTTACAAGAACTAGCAAACCGTCTTCAGAGGATTAGTAATGGTTTGTTTTCAACTCAAACCCACTGACAGGATATCATGAACGCAAATATAAGGACCGGAGCATTAGCGCTGGTAGCAGTTTCCCTTCCGGGTCTCGTCCAGGCGAATGCGCAGGAAACGGCTATTGAAGCCAACCGTTTAGGTAAACAGGAATCAGCCCATTTCGAAAAGGAAGTGGTGATTAAGCATCAGCTGGATTACTTGCTCTACCTGCCTGCTGACTTGCAGTGTAAGGAAAAGTGGCCGTTGATTGTTTTTCTCCACGGTGCAGGTGAAAGAGGATCCAACGTTGAGAAAGTCAAAGTCCATGGACCACCCAAGATCGTCCAGGATAATCCAAACTTTGAGTTCATCGTTGTTTCTCCACAATGCCCTGCCGGTGACTGGTGGAAACCGGAGACGGTCTCTGCTCTGATTGATGAGATAGAGGAAAAGTATCCAGTCGATTCCTCCAGAATATATCTGACCGGTTTGAGTATGGGTGGATTTGGAACCTGGGCTTTAGCTGCTCATGAGCCGGAACGTTTTGCAGCGATTGCTCCTATCTGTGGAGGTGGAGACCCAGTCCGTCACACATATGTGATCAAAGACATTCCAACCTGGGTTTTCCATGGAGCCAAGGACAATGTAGTCCCTCTTGAACGCTCTCAATCCATGGTGGATGGCATGAAGCGATTTGGAGCGAAAGAAGTGAAATTCACCATTTATCCCGAAGCGGGTCATGATTCCTGGACTGAATCCTACAACAACCCGGAGTTGTATGACTGGTTCCTTTCGCACCAGTTGCAGAAGTAGTTAAGTACACCGGTTGATATAGATTACCTTTTCAACCAAAGCAAAAAACCCGAAGCCTGGTGGAATTTCACGGGCTTCGGGTTTTTTTAAATGAAAGAAGAGTCTGTCTTGGAATAAATTCCAGTCACTCACACTTTTTTGAGCAAATAAAAGGAGTTTTTACTTGTTAGCTCCCTGATATTTCAGGAATTGGGTGGCCCGAGGATCGCCCTGAGTGCCTTGCATTTGGATGTAATCATTAGCTGCGATGATTGCGCGACTGACTACACCACGCTGACGTTCAGTCAGGTTCTGATTTTGGGCAACCTGATTGAATTGGCCGACCGCTTTCAGATAATCCTGAGCCTGAAAAGCAGCGACACCGCCGTCAACCAGGGATTTGATATTTGCGTCAGCGCCGGAAAAAGCTTCCTGAAGCGCGCCTGGCAACTCTTCCTCTGTCAAAGCTTCTGGCGGTTTCCCACCACCACAGCCTACCATAGAGATCGCCAATAAAGCGCCGGCCATCAACGCCAGCATCCAATGAATTCTATTTCTTAATTTCATATATACCGTCAAATTAAAGATTATGGTTACCTGATAAAAATGCCCCCCAGCGCCGGTTCAGGGCAATCTAAATCGATTGAAAACGACAACTGAACTAGGGAGTCTCATTAGGATACTGACCAGTGTACCATCGATAATCAACGCCAGGAGTCCGTTTGATACCGGTGACTCGTCCATCCAGCCAGACAGTGTTGCAGATGCCACCGTGGCGGAACCATTCGTTCTCCATGGGCTGCTCAGGATAGAGACCTGCCAGACTGTATTTCCACTGGGTGAGGTTTTCCGAATCTCCAGGCCAGACTCCCAGCGTATCAGAAGATCCTTCCATTTTCGATTCTGCCGCGTCCTGTGCAAATATTGTCGTCGCTGGACTCTCAAATCCACCAGGCACACGACGTACTTCATCCAACTTACTACGCGGATCTCGAGGGTTAGGTGGACGAACGACGTAATCGTTAATGCCATAACTGCTCCACAACCAGAATTCAGCGTCATATCTCAGGCCAGTCTCACGCCATTCATCAACGTGGCGCGCGCTGGGGCAGCGAAATACGTCGCGGTTTTGCACGTAATCCATATAACCGATTCCCCAGTAAGCATTTGGGTGATCAGCCGATAGCCGAATATTGGATCTGGGACTGGATGTCCACATACCATGGTTTGGAATACTGCCATTGATATTGAAGAAAACATCGTTGTGATCCTCCGCGTAAAGTGTGAAAGAAACACCAATCTGTTTCAGGTTGTTCATTGACTGCACACCCTTGGCTTTTTCTTTAGCCTTACTTAACGCCGGCAGGAGCATTCCTGCAAGAATCGCGATAATGGCAATCACCACCAGCAATTCGATCAAGGTAAATCCTTGTGCCAATGGACTTAAACGCGATGATCTTCGTGCGCTTAAGGTTTTTTGAATGGGACTCAACATATTTCGTAAGTTCTGTTTGCTTATCTCAATAACAATCAACTTGTTTGATCTACCCAAATTTCAACTAACGTTTAGCGGGTTGTTCCAGGGCATTGGGCATTTGCTATCATGGGCTGTGGCCAAATGATGTATGATCAAACTCATCAAACCGTAATTATTAAAGCCATTTCTGAGCCAAATTATGAACCATAAATGTTACAATTAGGCAAATTTTTTCTGGAAATCTTGAATATTCACCCTTTGCAAAGGAATAAAGCCATGAATTTCATTGGATTGAGTCAGTTATTTATTTTACGGAACGAGCATGAAAAAATCAGATAGAATTCAGGAAATGGCCTTAGTCTGGAAGCAGCGATCCTCGGAAATCGGACTGGATTCCAGGTATATCGGGTATTTTGAGCTTTTTAATCTCCAACAATACTACGAAGCGCACGATGTCCTGGAAGATTTGTGGCTGGAGCAGGGAAAATCTGG
>JAUIHU010000547.1 GCA_030432175.1 Verrucomicrobiia bacterium
TCCCGCAACTTCTTCAAAATTATGTGGATGTGTTGATGTTGCGGGATGTGATTGAACGTCATAGGGTGAGCAATGTGACAGCTCTTCGGTGGATGATTCGCCGGTTGTTGGGGAATCCCGGATCGCTCTTCAGCGTGACGCGGTTTGAGTCCGATCTGAAATCTCAAGGCATTAAGGTGGGAAGGGAAACGCTCTACGAATTCATGGATCACCTGGAAGACGCATTCCTGTTGAATTCAGTGAGCGTTGCCAGTGATTCCGTCAAACGCAAACAGGTTAACGCCCGAAAAATTTACCCAATCGATCCGGCTTTAGGGCCGGTGTTTGATCGGAGTGGTAAAAGTAACATCGGCCATGCTCTTGAAGTAGCCGTCTATCTGGAATTGCTGAGGCGTGGCTGCGAAGTTTCGTATGTGAAAACCAGAGACGGATACGAAGTGGACTTCCTGAGTCGGAATCTGAATGGAGCCGTTTGTTTGATCCAGGTTTGCGCCGATATAAAAGATTCGAAGACTTACGCCCGTGAACTCAGAGCTTTGGAACAAGCCAGCAAGGCACATCATTCCGATCGCCGATTGTTAATCACACTTCAGACAGAATCCATTGAGCGGATGTCGGATCAATGTGAAGTCATACCAGCATGGCGCTGGATTTTGGAGAGGTGAAGTCTTTGACACCCAGATTTCGCCCCACTTGCCTAATGGAACCACGGATGGCTCGGAAATCACTGGAAAAAGCTATTGAACCACGAAAGGCACGAAATATTTAGTAAATGTAAATTCTTTGACACCCAAATTTTCTACCCAAATTCCTGTTTTCAACGATCACTGCATAGCAATCTCATTTATGTGTTTGAATCCCAACGGGATTCCGCAACAAAGCCCAGGGTTGCGCGTCGAGTGCTACCCTGGGTTAGCGTCCTCCATTTTCCCAATCCTGTAGGGATTGCGCACTCAGGAAACGATTGTATTCAAGAGGATAATCTTTGACACCCAAGATTTCTATTAAAGTAACACCCATCTGGGAGAATAAGTGAGGCTGAAGACAGCCTTTGAGGTGGAAGGCGACAGGAATGTCCCCTCTCCTTTAGAGGCGCAACTCCTTCAGAGTTGGTGTGGAGTTTGGTCTGAAACCCAGGGTAGCTCGTTTCTCGCAACCCTGGGCTTTGATCCGCATCCCCGATGGGGATGAAAACTCAATACCCAGAAAAACTGTTAGATATTTGACCGGATATATCTTTTAATCTTCGCGTTCAGTCATGTGTGGGTGATTTTTCTTATGAACAACTCTGAGGTTATCAACTGGAGGCGGTGGGAGTCGGACACGCGGTTAAGGATGCACAACCGGATTGTGACGCATTGTCACGAACAGCAGAATCTCAAGTCGACTTTTCTAACATTGGATCCGCTTTACGATGAGGATGCACTTCTGGATTTGAAAGCCTCCAGGCACGGCCTTTCTACCTCAGAAATTGATCGCCTGCCGCGGGGCGTGGGTGTTCAGGTTGATTTGACTGATAAGGAGACTTCTGAAGTTCAGATACGGATCATGATTCGGTTTGTATTTGGATTTCCGGAATCGCTGAAAGTGGAAGATGGGAAATGGACTTTTTCCGGCGCGATGGATGCGGACACACTGATGCGTCATTATCATCAGCTGGTGGCGTTAGCAGATAGAGCTGATTCAGAACAGGGGACAGCCAGGCAGGTTTTTTATTGTTTGAGCGGACATGAATTTGAATCCAGGAGTCTGGCTGGCGCAACATTGGTCGAGTATTCCGATTCTCAACTTGGGTTTCGTATCAAAGATGATGGCATGTCCAGTGAATTTGAGCGCTGGATCAGTCCGTCGGATGACGCTGAGATTTTGGAGAGGGTGAGCGCATTGATAGATGACTCAGTTTTTTATGCGGAGGAGTTAAATTCTTTTGCCAGCTCTATGCAATCCTCTGTTGAAACGGTTGAGCGCGTGGTTGGCATGGAGAATAATGGATTGAACCTCGTCGACGTTTCGATTGGCGCCCTGAAATACAAGGTAGTTGTGAGGGAGGACAAGTGTCCCAATGAAAAATACATAAAGAACTGTCTGCAGATACGTTTGCTGTATCAGGAGAGGGTAAAGTTGAAACAAAAACTGGACCGCGCAGAAGAAATAGAAAAAGGGTTCGTTGAACAACAGCTCCGGGAGAACAAGATCGGGCTCGCAGCGCTGGTAGAAGATAATGAATTGGCGTCCGTTCTGAATTGTGACAAAGCCACTTTGGTGGAATTGATTTATACCGAGCAGGACTGGTTGGAGATTGGTGTCAAACTGAAGGCCCATGAAGAGGAACTGGAAAAAATTCGTAGGATGGCTGAGAAAAGAAGAAAGGCTCAGGACAGCCTTGGAAACAGTTTGCCGATTTGACGATCTTTAACGCACTGAAGAATATTTTCATAATATAAATGTCAGTATATGACTGAGCATTTTCAACTGAAATGGTCTCCCAACTCGCCGGCTCCTGTCCTGTGGAACCCTTTCCTGGAGCCTCCGGAGAGTTATTTGATCGTCGAATTCGATCATCAGACCGGGCAGGTGCAGGATGTGTTTTTTAGGAAAAGCGCTGACTGGTCTTCCTTGCAACCCCCTTCAGGACGTGTGAGATGGGCGCTTCCCAGAGAATTTCAACTTAGATTCAGAGGTGAATTAAACTTTCAAACTCAGCATCGGGCGATGGTGGAAATGGACCTACCGTTTCGGTGGACAGATTCATTTTTTTCACAAGGGGCCAGGCAATCACTCATTCCACGTTTGGGTCATTTTCATGTTGCTCCGTGCGATCAATTTCAGGCGCTGGAGCGTCAGATTACGCAACGGATTCTTGGTCTTGTCTCTGATGGAATCATTTCAGCAGCAGCTCGAAGTTCTGAAGCCGATGAGAATGCACTGTGGGACAACCTGCGAACAGAAACAGCAAAGAATTTGGAACCGCTTTCAGATCTGGGTTTTCTAGGCAGGTTGGAAGATCAGCCCAGGATTCATTTCAACGCTCTGGAGAATTTTGAGAAGCCGGAAGTTCAATGGATGGTATTCGAGCGACCATCAAACCGGGATTTGGCTCTGGAAGGACGAGAGCCCTTATTGGATATATCCAAACAGATCCTCATAGACAAGCGTTGGCTAAGCCCCGGGCAATTAATCAAAATCAAGCTCAGGATCCGAGCTAAGACATTTTTATATTTATGGCATTTGGGAGCTGTGGATGATGATCCGATGTTACCTTCGGGATGCAAAGCGGGTTTGTCATTTAAGCGCTTTGAATGGACCCAATTAATAGGTCCGGCAGGCTGTCCCTGGTCTGATAAGGCATTGCCATATATATTTGGACGAGAAGATCGATTCAGAATTTTTCCAGAAACGTGGACTCCGGATTTTCAAGCGATACCGATAGGTGACAGCCCTGGTGATAACGGTTTTTTTCTCATAGCCAGCCCGGAGCCACTTGACATGGATGCGTTATCATTTGAAAATTTTCACAGTCCTATGTGGGATGATGAGCATTGGCTTCAGACAGGCGCCCCAGACTGGGATTTGTTGGAACAAAAAGTAAAGAATGCTGCCCTTAGCGTTTCTCCTGATGCCTTCGTTGAGAGAACTGTTTTCCCAACGCAGGCAGCAAAATAGACATTCAAATCAAAATCAGTGAAGAAGTATTGAAAATGGGCAGATTCAACTATCAGCTAGCAGTAAATATTTAAAACGCCTGGGAACGCACCTCTGATTCGAAAGCGGTCCAACTCCAGCGATCTGTTGGCCAACCCTTTAACAA
>JAUIHU010000548.1 GCA_030432175.1 Verrucomicrobiia bacterium
AGAGAAACATTTTATGTACCTGTTTCCAATTCAGATTTGACCCCTCGGGAAATTATCATCGTTTTATCAACAGATTTGGGCTGCTGCGGATCGCCTGTTTCAAGACGAGCCTGAACATGCCCTAATCTCAAAATCTGTCCCGGCTTCAGGATGGATTCTGTGATTTTCTCTCCGTTGATATAGGTCCCGTTGGTCGAGTCCAGATCTTTAATGATAATATCGCTGCCTTTCAGCAGGATCTCGCAGTGATGACTGGAAATCGAAGGCTCGGAAATACAGATCGTATTGTCTTCCAACCGGCCTAACGTGGACTTCTCTTCTTTGATCTCGAAAGTCTTCCCGGTCAAACCCTCGCTCAGTACGACAAGTCTTGGCATAGATGGGTTGCTTAAAAAGTTTTACTAAGGTTTCTCAACAAGCGGTTTCGGCCGACATATTGATAGGAACAGGGGTCTTTCAGCAAGCAAAAGACACCGCGAATTCAATAATTAGGCCGAATCTTCCGGGAAATGTCACGCTGATTTAGGGGAAAAGCCTGTAAATTCAAGTATTTATTGGTGTTCGATTAATTTACGAAACTCCTGAAATAACGGAGATGAATCATGTGGTCCAGGCGATGCCTCCGGATGATATTGCACACTGAACACAGGGAGTGTCTTGTGGCGCAGCCCTTCAACTGTTTGATCATTGAGGTTAATACGGTTCACTTCGGCGTCCTTGTTTAAGGAAGAGGGATCAACTGCAAATCCATGATTCTGGGAGGTGATTTCAACTCTACCGGAGTCCAGATCCTTGACCGGCTGGTTCGCTCCACGGTGCCCAAACTTCAACTTATAAGTAGTCGCCCCAAGCGCCTGACTCAGAATCTGATGTCCCATACAGATCCCAAACATCGGAACTCCGCTTTGCGAAAGCTCGCGTATTGCATCCACTGCATAACCTAATGCAGCCGGATCTCCAGGACCGTTGGACAGAAAAATGCCTCGTGGATTATTTTTTAACGCATCAGATGCGGAAGTATTGGCAGGCAAAACTTCGACATTGAATCCAGCGCGCCTTAATATTCTTAAAATGTTGTATTTGATTCCGAAATCGTAAGCGACAATAGGAATATCCGCTGGAGGCATCTCTTTCTTGGGAATTTCAGAATCAACTCCAAATGGCAATGCGAATTCAATGCTCTTCTCACCACTCTCGTCCCAGATAAATCGCTCTGGATGCGTTACTTTTTGCGCATAATCAGCCCCGACAATACCCGGACTTTCTTTGGCCATTTTGACCGCTTCCTCGGCGGAAATTGCTTCGGTAGTTAAAACACCTTTCATCGACCCCTGAACTCGCAATCGTTTAGTCAAGGCTCGGGTATCAATTCCTGAAATCCCCGGGATTCCATGCTCTTTGCAATAGTCAGATAAACTCTGCCGAGCTCGCCAATTACTGTACATTGGGGATAACTCACGAACGACAAATCCAAACACATGCGGCTTCCATGATTCTGCGTCCTGAGGATTGACACCATAGTTTCCAATCAAAGGGTAAGTCATGGTGACGATTTGGCCATAATAGGAGGGATCCGTCAGAATCTCCTGATATCCGGTCATGGAAGTGTTGAAGCAAACCTCTCCTACTCGAGTGGTCAACGCTCCAAATCCTTGTCCTTCCATTACAGTGCCGTCTTCCAGGGCCAATATCGCTTTCATCGCCATAATTGATCGTTTCTTTTCAGCTTACGCTTGTGCAGTCCGTTTCAGTTGCAGTTTCAGTCCGTTTCAACTTCCAATACGCCGCCGGCTACCATTTCAGGACAAAAAAAATCCCCGGCCTAAGTCGGGTTGAATCAGGCGGGGCTAACAGTTTGTTGACTGATTTTCTTTTGCCGGGACTCCATGGTTGTCATTCTCGACACGGGAAATTGGTTCAGGGACGCCCCGCGTCGCTATCAAATTAAAAGAACCATGGACGGATTGAAAAGCAAAAATAATTCTGAATTTTTATTCTTTCCAGTCTTCAATCGACGCAATAAACGCTTCGGCTCCACCTGGCTTGTAGCCCACTTGTTTGCCTAGTTCTTTACCTGCTGCATCCACCAGAATATAGGTAGGAAATCCACGAACCCCATATTTCTCCTTGAGTTCGTTATTGGCCTTTTTCTGTTCATCGCTCAACTTTTTACGGGCAGGAAAGTCCACTTCGACAAATATCAGATTTTTGTCGGCATACTCAATGAAATCGTCTTTGCTCAAAACCTCTTTTTTGAATTTCACACACCAACCGCACCAGTCAGATCCTGTAAAATCGAGAAGAATTTTTTTGTCATCCTTTTTAGCGTCTTCGCTGGCCTTGGCAAAATCAGTGTAAACCTTGATTTCTTTTTTAGCGTCGTCAGATTCCTCCGCTGCAACATTCCAGGCCAGTCCCAGAGCAACGATTCCAATTGAGAGTATTAGTTTTTTAATCATGATTTATTTTTCAGCTAATTTTCTGATTGTGATTGCAGGTATTCGTTTCGTTATCCGGTTTTCCAAGCACGATCTACGCCAAACAATCTGTTTATTGACGCGCTTCTGAACTATTAGAGATTCAATTACTGATTTTAATCCAAAATAATTTTGTTTTCTCGAATGACAATGACAAAAAGCCGTAATTTCTTCCTGTATCTGAGCTTCTTTGCACTGAGTGACTTTTCGTATTAATGATTATTCAACTCGCCAAAAATTCAGTTTCAATTCCGTTCATTCCCATAAGCCCAAGCCCCCCGAACCATCGTTCCAATTACTTTCCCCTTCATCGGCCACCCATGAAACGGATTGTTCCTGGATTTACTTGGACTGGTATGGACATCATACCGCCAGATGCGCTCTGGATCCAACACCGTGATGTCAGCCTGGTAACCAGGACGCAATGATCCAATCGGCTCTGGGAACTGCACTAATTGAGTCGGGCCAACCGTAAAACGTTCAATCACTTGAGACAAAGTCATCGTACCAAAGTGATGCAGGCGGGTGAGAGACAACGAGAATTCGGTTTCAAGACCCAGAATCCCAAACGGAGCGTAGGCAAATTCCACCTCTTTCTCGAAATCCTGATGAGGAGCATGATCACTGGCAAGTATGCTGAGTGTTCCGTCCGTCACACCTTCCAAAACCGCCTCCCGATCTTCTCCGGAGCGCAACGGAGGATTCATTTTAAATCCAGTGTCATACTTCGGCCACTCAGGCTTTGCACATTGGGTTTGCTCAAACCAGGACTCCAACGCAGCGCCATCAGAATCCCAGAAATCTCTGGATCCTGAAATACAGGCGTCGGTTAAAATAAAGTGATGCGGGCAAGCCTCACCAGAAATCGGCACGCCCCGTGACTTGGCTTCACGAATCAATCGGACACTGTTCTTCGAGCTGACATGTTGGCAGTGGATCTTGTTCCCTGTGAGTTCTGCCATGATGATATTTCGCGCGACAATCATATCCTCCCCGGTCGCTGGCCAGCCCTGGAGTCCGAGAACGGCGCTCCAATAACCTTCATTCATCACTGCATCGACGGTCATGTTGGCGTCCTGACAGTGGTCCATGACCGGCAAATGGAACATGCTGGCATACTCCACCGCCCGCCGCATCAGGTCGTTGTTCTGCACACAGCGTCCATCATCCGTGATCGCCAATACACCCGCCTGTGAAAGCGACCCGATCGGAGCCAGCTCTTGCCCCTGAATACCTTTGGTGATCGCCCCGGTCAAATGCACGTTTACCACAGCGTCCCTTTCGATCTTATCCTGCAGCAGCGCGACAATACTGGGGTTATCA
>JAUIHU010000549.1 GCA_030432175.1 Verrucomicrobiia bacterium
CCGGATGGCCAAAGTTGGCGTGAACTGGGCTCCATCAGTATTGGTCTCCCTGCAAGTGTTTACGTCGGTTTTGCTGTCACCTCCTCTGCCGTGAACTCTGCCGTTACGGCACGGTGGACATCTATTGGAGAAATGCCTCCCAATGCACCAGAACTGGATTTACCAGATCAGGACCGTGAACCGCTTGGCCCTGCCTCCAGGGGAACCAATCTGGCTATCACTGAGCTAATGTACCATCCAATGCCGGCGCAGGATTCCACTGAAACCGATCCGCAGCGTCTGGAGTTTATTGAAATCTACAACAGCCAGCCATTTAACGAAGACCTCTCCGGATTCCGAATCTCTGGAGATATCGATTTCTCATTCCCAAGTGGAACATTGATGACACCTGGATCCTTCCTGATTATCGCCAGAGATCCGGGAGCTTTTCAAAATCACTACCCGCATGTGGACACCTCAACTGTATTGGGTCCCTTCGCAGGACAACTGCCTGATGACACGGGTCGGGTTCGACTTCGAAATCGTTCTGATGCGCTTCTGCTGGAAGTGGAATATGAAGACAGCTTCAACTGGCCAATCTCCGCAGACGGAGCCGGTCACTCACTTGTACTTGCCAATGCATCTTATGGTCAGGGGCGAGCAGAAGCCTGGTCTGCCAGTCGATTGAGTGGAGGATCTCCTGGTTCGCAGGATTCATTGTTCCCCTTCGCACATTCCAAATCTATCGTCATCAATGAAGTTCTATCGAATTCCGAACCCCCGCAGGAAGATTACATCGAGTTGTACAATCGAACCAGAACAACGGTCGATCTCTCAGGGTGGATTTTAACGGACGACCCGACAGAAGATAAATTTGTCTTCCCGGCAGGAACCTTTCTGGAAGGGCAAGCTTTCATGGGGTTAAGCGAATCAGCGTTGGGTTTTGGTATTTCTTCAACCGGGGAAAGCGTCTTTTTAATTCACCCTGAAGGAGAGTTTGTGGTGGATGCGGTCAGGTTGGATGGCGCGCCTGTCGACACTGCGTGGGGACGTTATCCAGATGGGGCTGAACTCTGGTTCTGGTTGGATGCAATGACTTCCGGAGATTCCAATACCAACCCGGCTCGCCCGAACCTGGTGATTCATGAAATCATGTACAATCCGATCACGGGAGCAGACGCTGATGAGTTTATCGAGATATACAACGCCAGTGAATCGGAACTTGATCTGTCAGGATGGCGTTTTACCGATGGGATTGATTGGACATTCCCTGCGGAATCTCTCATGCCAGCCGGAGCTTACTGGGTAATCACACCCGATCGGGAAAGATTTCTCTCCCGCTACCCGGAAACAGATCCTGAAAGTGTTTTAGGAAACTACGGAGGATCGCTTTCCAATGCCAGCGAGCGAATCGCAATTTCTCAACCCGTCATGAGTTTAGACGGAGACACAGGCTGGGCTTTGATCGATGAAGTTACCTACCAGGATGGAGGACGCTGGGGCAGTCTGGAATTGATCGACCCTCTTGCTGACAACCGCATGGCATCCAACTGGGCAGATAGTGATGATTCTGAAAAAGGAGAATGGACCACTGTTGAGTTTACCGGACGTCTTGACAACGGACGTAACACTCCCAACGAACTTCATGTCATGTTGATGGGATCTGGTGAATGTCTTTTGGACAATATAGAAGTCTTTCCAGCAGGTGGAGGAAACAGGGTGTCCAACAGCTCATTTGAATCAGGTGTGAATGGATGGATTTTCCAGGGGAATCACGTATTTTCTCAATGGTACAATCGTGAAGGGTTTAATAGTTCACGCAGTCTATGGTTGAAAGCTTCTGGCGGTGGCGATAATGGAGCGAATCGTATTGAGGTCAATCTCAGCTCATCGCTCTCGGTCAACCAGACAGCCACGCTCCGCGCAAGAGCGCGTTGGCGGGTTGGATCCCCCATCCTCCTGCTTCGGCTTTACGGAAATTATCTCGAAGCTTCAGGAACTCTCCCCGTGCCAACCAACCTCGGAACTCCCGGAGAGCCCAATAGTCAAAGAGTGAACAATGCTCCGCCCGCGATCGATATGGTCCGGCATTCTCCGGTTCTTCCCAGAGGCGGAGAACCTGTCACAGTCACCGCCCGCGTGAATGATCCTGCGGGCGTCTCGGAAGTGACTCTGCTCTATCGTAGAGATCCAATTGCAACACTGACTTCCGTAACAATGCAGGACGATGGACAAGGAGGCGACCAATTTGCGGGTGACGGCATTTATACCGGTGAAATTCCAGGCCAGGGAAATGGGGCAATCGTTGCATTTCAAGTGGAAGCCACAGACTTATCTGGCAGTTCAGGAAGATTTCCACAACCGGACCCCAACCTAACCCCGGAATGTCTGGTCCGATTTAATGAAAATTATGAAAAATCACCTTTTGTGAGCTACCGGTTCTGGATTAATCAGCAGGACTTTAATACCTGGTCCTCTCGTGAAGCTCTTAGCAATCAAACTCTCGATATCACATTTATTTACGAGAATTACCGGATCATTTACAACGCAGGAGGACGTTATCGAGGCAGTCCGTTTATTCGTCCTCAATACAATTCACCTACTGGAACTCTAGCATCTTTCTTACTTGAAATGCCCAAAGACGATCCTTTGTTTGGGGAAGAGGAACTGAATCTGGACCGCTTAGAACAGCCTGGGCGAGACGATACTTTTCAGCGTGAAAAGACATCCTTCTGGATCGCAGACCAATTGGATATCCCTTTTTCGCTCCAGAAATATATTCACCTGAGTGTGAATGGCAGTCCTCGTGGGGAGATCTACACAGACTCCCAACAACCCAACGGCGAATATGTCGGTCAATGGTTTCCAGATAACTCGAACGGAGAGATTTTTAAAATCGATGACTGGTTTGAATTCAATGACAACGTCGGCCGCGAATTTAACGAAGACGCTCGTCTCGGCATTTACACCACTGTCGGAGGAGAAAAGAAACTGGCCCGCTACCGTTGGAGTTGGGAGAAAAAATCCAACGGTGGACTCAACGACGACCACTCAAATTTCTTTGCGCTGGTGGATGCAGTCAATTCCTCTCCCAATGTTTACACTGAACAAGTTCTTTCTCATATCGATATCAACCAGTGGATGAAAGTCATTGCTGTGCGACACATTGTCGGGGACTGGGACGGCTATGGTTACAACCGCGGCAAAAACATGTTCATGTACTTGCCCACTGATGACCGCTGGAAAATGATGCTCTGGGATCTCGATTTTTCTCTCGGCGGTGGCAGCGACGGTCCGAACACCAGTCTGTTCGCTGCGAATGATCCGGTTGTCACTCGTATGTTCAATCATCCACCCATTCGCCGAGCATACATGCGAGCCATGCAACAGGCTGTTGATGGGCCACTAGCGCCTCAGTTCGTGAATGATATCGCCCAGCAAAACTTCAACGCTTTGCGTTCTGCCGGAGTCGATGCCGCCTCTCCAAGAGCCATGCTGAGCTGGATTGGTAGCCGCAGAGCCTACATTCAAAACCAGCTAAATCCGCTGGAAACAGATTTTTCTGTCAATCTCCCACCAAACGGAATTCTGAACGCCAACAGCTCACTGGTCACGCTGACAGGCTCGGCTCCACTTGAGGTGGATTCAGTTCTGGTCAACGGAGTGATTTACCCGGTTGAATGGACTTCGGTCACAAACTGGCGCCTGACTCTAGCAGTCAGCGCAGGTGAAACACCAATCACGATCACAGCTCTCGATGATACCGGACATCCAATTGAGGGAATTGAAGAACAAGGAACGATCATTCTGG
>JAUIHU010000005.1 GCA_030432175.1 Verrucomicrobiia bacterium
CGGGTTTAAAGAATTTGGCGGAGCTGACTCGTTAAGCTATGCCGCAGAGCATATCACGGGGCAGGATCCGGACCTGACTTTGATGGTAGGGGTAGACACGCAGGTTTATCATGGATTTGTGCGTTGCGGAGCTAAGGGAGCGATCACCGGGGTTGGGAATGCCTTGCCGAAGGAGATTTTGCGATTTGTGGAGCTTTGCGAACGCGCTGCAGCAGGAGAAACCAAAGCCCGCACTTTGGCATCCGAGCTGAGTGAAGCATTGACCGTTCTTTCTACCTTTGATGAAGGTCCGGACCTGGTGTTGTATTACAAACACCTGATGACTTTGGAAGGTATCTCTGGATACGAGCATCACTTCAACAAGACTGATTGTTTAACAGCAAGCCAGAAGCAGTTTATCACCGACCAGTGGGAGCAATTTCGCCAGTGGTGGAGCGTCTGGGAAGGCAAACAAAGTTGATCAGATCAACGATAAACCAACCAGCCTCAGGTTTGGTTGAATTACAACCATCTAAACACTATGAAACACAATATGTATAAATTTGGATCTTCCGTATTTTTAGCAGTCTTCACGCTATCAATTTTATTGTCATTAACTCATGAAAGCTCCGGGAAAGAAGTAACAAGAGGTCCCTATCTGCAATCCATGACATCCAATTCAGTGGTTGTTCGCTGGCGGACGGATGATCCGATGTCGTCTTTTGTTCGTTACGGATCCAACCCTTGGAATCTGGATCAATCGGCATCCAGTCCTGGATATCACACCGATCATGTTGTGCAAGTCAGTGGTTTGAAATCAGGAACCCGGTATTATTATTCCGTTGGTTCGAGAAATGAATCTTTAGCGGGAGGAAACGGAAAACATTTCTGGACCACGGCGCCTCAAATCGGGCAAAGACAACCGACCCGGATTTGGATCATTGGCGACTCTGGCACTGCGAATGACAATGCGCGTATGGTTTATCAGGCATTCAGGACCTGGACTCGCATGCGAGGGGCAGATGTCTGGTTGATGTTGGGAGATAACGCTTACAACACAGGAACCGACGCTGAGTATCAGAAAGCAGTTTTCGATATTTATCCTGAAATGTTGGGACAGGTCCCGGTTTGGCCAACACTGGGAAATCACGATGGTGGCAGCGCTGACTCAGAGACTCAGTCTGGAGTTTACTACGATATTTTTACTCTACCGACCCAGGGACAGGCAGGAGGTATGCCTTCAGGGACCGAAGCTTACTACAGTTTTGATCATGGTCGTGTGCACTTTATTTGTCTCGATTCGCACGACACAAACCGTGATTCAAATGGAGCTATGGCCAAATGGTTGGAGGCTGATTTGAATGAAACAACGGCAGATTGGATCATTACATTCTTTCATCATCCACCTTATACCAAGGGATCCCATAATTCTGACAATCCAAAAGACAGCGGAGGCCGCATGGTGGAAATGCGCGAAAACATTTTACCCATTCTGGAAGCTGGCGGAGTAGATTTAGTGTTTACTGGGCACAGCCACTCATATGAGCGATCATTTCTGGTGCATGGGCACTATGGTTTCTCGGATTCTCTCGAAAAATCAATGATTCTGAACTCTGGTGATGGCAGGATTTCTGGAGATGGCGCTTACCAAAAGGAAACCAACAAGCATGTGGGAACGGTTTATGTGGTGGCTGGAAGTTCGGGTAAAATTAGTGGAGGATCATTGGATCATCCGGTTAATTTTGCGTCCATTAACGAGTTGGGCTCTGTAGCATTGGACATTGATGGCCCGACACTGAAAGCCAAATTTATAAACAATGAAGGTTCAATCAGTGACTGGTTTGAGATGCAGAAATGATGAATTGTTTCAGCTTCAGATGAATATGAGCCGTTGAGTTTGAACAGCTCGTTTAACTGCTGAAATGATGTTTAATCCAATCCAGTTCCAGGTAACGCGCATCTTTCCAGGCTGAAACTCGATCCAGGAACAGGATTTTCAGAAACCGGTCGTTCTCCAGCCGGTTCTGAATATTCCGAACTTCATATCCGCTGCCAACTGAGCTGAGCGGAAATTTGCAGAACCAGTATTCAATCTCTGCAACGAGTGGATCAGCTGAGTTGAGGCGTCTGGCCGGGCGATAGACGGCAGGAAGATATCGTAAAAAGAGATCGCAACTATATTGCGCAGAAGGATTCTCCAGTGTCCCAGGCATCCAATCCCGGATTTCCTGAATCCATGTTTCTGGAATGGAACGGATTAGCCATGCTTGAGTGAATCGATACAGCGCTACCGCAGCAGAAAAAGCGATCCCTGTGTCGAGATCTGGAGCGCCAGTTGGCTGGGCGGCCAGGTCAGCGGCATAGTATTCCCGAATTTCCCTCTCGATTTCGACATTCAGTGCAAAATCAGTCATCTGCCAGACCGGCTCGACCTGGATTTTTCCTCGTTTGCGGAGTTGGCGGATGAATGATTTCAAAAACTCATTGTTTCTGGTTCAGCCAGTTAACAGCATCAACGATAACGTAACCATCAGCATCAAGATTTGAAACTGTTACCTTTGCTTCAGCATTCTTGGTGAATTTAAAAATCCCGATTGGCTCCAGGCATTTTTGAATCGAGGGAGGTTTGCGCTGGTTTAGAAAAAGGACAGCCTTACCTTCGGAATTTTGAACCTCGACCCGGGTGTTGCTGGCTCGATTTGAACTTGCTGAATAAGCGACTCGCACTTCGTAATCTCCTGTTTCAGGGATGGTAGTGATGAATGTTGCAGATTTTTCTCCCTGATTGGAATTGCCGTCGTGACTATATCCATAATCAATGTATGGCAAAATCGCTGAACTTCTTGTCCATTCCCCTTTAAATTTTGCCTGACGATCATCAACAGTAATGCCGTCCAATGATCTGGTTGGGATGGCCGCAGCTCGGCTGGGGCGTTCAAACTCCAACACTTGTTTGTCTTTCAACAGACGCTCCCGAAGCCAGTCGTAACTGACATCCTGCACGGGCACACCGCGATCCAGCGCTCGCCATGCTGCAGTGGCTGCGGATTGGCCAAGGACCATAAAGACCGGTTCCATGCGGATCGATCCGAAGGCGATGTGGCTGGAGGACAAACACACCGGGACAAACAAGTTCTCACACTCAGATTTTTTAGGAATAATGGACCGATAATCAATCGGATAAGGTCCACCAGGGCTGACTTGCACATCTCCTTCATTGCGAACAAACCCATCCTTATCCACATATCTCTGCACATTATGAGAGTCCATATTGTAGGAACCCATCCCGACAGACTGCGGAGTGGGAAGGACTCCACGAACATGATTTTCAGTCATGACAAAATCGCTGACCATTCGACGCGCCTCACGCACATAAATTTGATGGGGCCAATGTCCATTATCTACAAACTCATCCTTGGCCAATCCCCACTCAGCCATCCACTTCTGCTTGTCTTCCGGGACTCTTGGATCATTGGCGATAAAATAGAAATAACCTTTTTCGTATTGTTCATGTTCTTTGAGAATCTCAGCTCGTCGCTCATAAGAGGCTTCGGGGTAATCATAATTCATACCGATATTGTCAGTCGAAAATGATCCATGGTTGTTCGTGTCCGTTTTCAGATTGGGCAACATGTCAAACTTGCCAGCAATGTGCCAGGATCCGGCTTGCAAATCACGCAGAAGCAATTCGTAAATGCTTGGATCATACCCTTCGGGTTTGGGAAATGGCACACGGTTTTCAGGTACGCGAGTCAGACAGACCCTATAGTTGTAAGCCTGAATCCGATGATCACCTTCGCCGTCCTTGCCAGGATCTTCATCATGGACACGTGGGAGTAATCCACTGGAAGGGTCACCTGGAACTTTGTATGCAGAGATGTCATTCACAAATTGGTGAGATCTGGCATTGGCAATTTGAACACCATTCAGCGTTTCATTATACATACTGTTGGGTTCACGTCCGGTGGTGTAAGTAACTCCAGCTGCAGCCAACAGATCTCCTTCATAAGTGGCGTCAATGAACATCCGTCCCACGTAGGTTTTGCCAGATAACATAGTGATGGAGCGGATTTTTCCGCAGGTCTTAACCACCCCCTCACCCGGAGCACGATTCAGCCATTCGTCTCGATGCACAGGGATTTCCAACTCACCCACCCAATCCTCGAACACTCGTTCAGCTATATGTGGTGAAAATGTCCATTGCGCGTCATCATTGGGACGGTATCGTCCGTAATCCTCTGGTTTCTCCCACTTCCAGGTTGATTTCTTGTCATACCAGGTCTTGATACGCTGGTAATACTCACGCGCCACACCTCCGACAACTGCTTTGTTACCGGAATCAGTCCAACCCAATCCACCTGAAGTTAAACCTCCCAAATGCTTGTCAGGTCCAACAACAATAACATCCAGCCCCATTCGTTTCGCTTGAATGGAAGCAGCGATGCCAGCTGATGTACCTCCGTAGATGACGAGATCATAAATTTTTTCTTCTTCTGCTCTCAAGGATTGCGGAAGGGCAATTCCCATCGCCAAAGCTGTGAGTAAATATAATTGGGTTAATTTCATATGCTTTATTAGAATAAATATATATGTATCAACGTTAATAAAGATAGTTTAATCACAGAAACCATCAGGATTTCTTTTTCGCTTCCTTCAACAGCAGATCAATCCAGGGGCGCACATAAGATCCATTGTCGTGATAGGTTCTTCCTGAAATCAAATTGCCATCAATGACGCAGGGTTCATTGACGAATATTCCACCACAAACTTCCAAATCAAACTGACATTTCGGCACGGTTGCCATTTTTCGTCCACGAACACAATCGGCATAGGCAGGGATTTCCACCCCGTGGCAGACGGAAGCGACGGGTTTGTTTTGATCGAAGAAATAGCGGGTGATGCGGACCAGGTCCTGATCATAGCGAATGTACTCTGGCGCGCGACCACCAGAAAAGAGGATCCCAAGATAATCCTCCTCCTTGACCTCAGAAAACGCCAGATCGGCTTGGATTGTGTAACCTTCCCACTCTTTGGTAATGGTCCAGCCAGGTTTGATTTCGTGCATGACCATCTGGTACTGCCGTTTTTCCGGAGCCGCGACCACAGGTTCGATGCCTGCTTCTTGAAGTCGGTAATAAGGATAGAGTGTGTCGAGCGTTTCAGACGCGTCGCCAACAATAATCAAAGCTTTGTGGGTCATGGAAAAAGAGTAGCTGAAAGAAGGAAGTATGAAAGATGAAAGATGAGGGTTGAAGCTTCAAGCCCTTCGTGGATTTCCATCATAACCCAGGGCAAGACGCCCTGGGGAAATTGACACATCGTCAGTTTTCGGAATTATCCGATTTGGTATCAGTTAATCGGGCATAGGTTCCAAAGTCGTTGAACCAGTATTTTTTGGCTATTTTGTAGGCCAGGCTTTTTTCGGGTATTTGTTCAACAACATTGTATTGCGATGGACGAGGTTTCATAGCCTGCAATTCTGACATCGCTGTCTTGCGGGCGGTGACATCTTCGGCTTCGTGCTTTTTAACGAGGTTTTCCAACAGATCCGGGCGTTCCAACACGATGCATCCCCGGGTGGTGGATGCTGCAAGTTCACGAAAATCTTTCAGGAACTCGGATTGCACAAACTTTTCTTTCAAGGGTTTGGAGCGATCATGGATGGATTCTTTAGAGAACTGCACTATAGGACACGGCTCAATATCTCCCCACGGATTGATATGGTGACTGATGCCGGTAGCTGCCGGACATAAGGCCTGTCCATCATGATCGTAGTATGCGTCAATAATGCCAATCGGTTTAGAAGCGCGCATTTCAACGACAAATTTTCGGATCCGAAGCTGTTGTTCCGGAGTCAGCGCCAATTGTTCATTGGGTTCGGGGCCTACAGGGCGATAGGTGTGATACCACATGTACATCACGCCCATCTCAATCAGGCGATCCACCCATTCTTCTCTAAGTAAATCATCGATATTGGATTGGCAGAGACTGGTGCAGACTCCGGTGATGAGTTTGGCGTCCAGACAATTATGGAGACCTTCCAGGGTGCGGGTCAGCACGTTTTTACGTCCACGCCGCTCATCACTGATAATTTCAGTGCCCTCAACACTGATCAAAGGTGTGGCGTTTCCAACGCGGTGAAGTTCTTTGGCGATTTCTTTGGTGATCAGCTGCCCGTTGGTAAAAATCTGGAAGTAGCAATCCGGATGACGCTCCAGGACCTGAATGATTTCCGGGTGGACAAAAGGTTCCCCGCCAAGCAGACCAAAGAAACTGTTTCCTGCTTCTTTGGCTTCAGTAATCGTGCGATCCAGAGCATCAAGATCGATTTTGGACTGTTTTGCCGCGACATCCACCCAGCACCCCTGGCATCGCAGATTGCAGCTGTTAATGATCGAAATGTACAAAAATGGAGGAAAATACTCACCCTGGCTCAAGCGTTTCTTGAAGCGCTGCACAGATAACATGCCCCGCCAACCAAAATTCACCGCCATCTTCCAAAGAAGGCGCTTATCCGTTTCGCGCATGACGCGCTGTGCCATTTTAAAGTACATATCCGTCGCTATGCCCTGAGTCTGTCTGCAAACTTATCCAAATAAATTGGATGTAAGTTAAGAAAGTCCGGTTAATGTCCAATTGATATTAATCGCAAATTTTAGCGAAACAAGCCCAAGAAAGATTGATTTTAATTGCTTTAAGCTCAACAAATCAAATAGTATATAACTACTTAGTCGGTTTGCCTGTCCAACAAATTGAATGGTCCAGGTGTGTGAGGATCAAATCCAGGAAATGGGTATCAAACAATCTGTCGATGCTGACTAGCATAAAAAATTATCATCGCTTTCGTGAAATCTGGCGCGAAAGCATAAATTTTCTCGTTGATGTTGCTGATTGCACGTCCGGATTGGTCACTTATATCGATGGGACTGATTTAGAAGTTTTTGCAGCATCAGATCGAAAAATGAATCCTTTCCCGGAGGGAGTCAAAGTTGCGATGCAAGGACATTATTGTGAGGAGACTTACAAAACCAGGAAGCTGTTACATGTTCCGAACGCCTTGATGTCGGATCGCTGGGAGGATTGTCCAGAGATTAAGTGTGGATTGATTTCTTATATTGGATTGCCTGTTAGAATGCCGGATGGAGCCATATTTGGCACAATTTGCTTATTAGATAAAAAAGAGAATTTTCATCAATCCACACAGCAAAACGGGCTCAAACAAATCAGATCATTGATCGAAGCTCATCTCCAGGTTGAGACTCTCACAAGAATGGATTCAGCTCAGCATCAGGAGAATCCAGAATTACTGCAATTGTATCGAACCATTGCCAGAAATTCCGACAAGGACATGATCAATATCCCGGTTTGTTCTCATTGCAAAAAATTTAGAACAGAGTCGGGCAATTGGGTCCAGCTCAGCCCTTCGATTTATCAAATGGTTGGACCGCGTTCATCTCACGGCATTTGTCCGGATTGTCTGGAAACTTTTTACCCAGATCTGGTGCGCAGTTGAAATCGTGGAAACCAACCGGGGATTGTACAATGAAAAACCAGGTTTTCAGTACGGTTTCTGATTCAGAATGGACGGTTTCTTTATACATCTGGTCGGATGCGCTTCCAGATTTTTAAAAATCCAGGCGCAAAGTCAGACTCCGATTTCAGGATCCAATCATCAATCTGTCTCGCGGAAAACCAATCACCGGTTTCAATCTCTACCGGATCGACCTTGATCTTGCCGGACCAAATGGTTTCGTAAACCCAAACGAATTCCATCCCGGTTTCTTCACAGGCATCAATTTTGAACAGCGCTTTCAGTTTTGCTCCTTCTATGCCCAATTCTTCCTGGAGTTCACGAGCTGCTGAATGATCATAGCTTTCACCCGCATCCAGATGGCCCGCGGATGACGTATCCCATCGACCGGGAAATTCATCTTTGTTCATGGACCTTTTCTGAAGGAAAAGTCGGCCATTTGGATCCCACACCAGGATATGAACGGCCCTGTGTTTCAGTCCTTTTGCGTGGACTATGGCACGCTTTTCCTTACCGATCACTTCGTCGTGATCATCCACAATATCAAACCATTCTTCACTCATTGAAAAATATCCTGCAACCAATCAGGAAATGTGATTTTTGCCGAAATCAGAGCGATCCTTCAACCATTTAGCGAGGATTGCAAATTGATTGGGTGAAATTCTTTCAGGTCGTTCTGCAGGTTCAATATTAGAAATCGCTGAAATTTCTTTCCACTGAGCCTGAGAAACTTCATTCCGTAAAATCTTCTGCATTTGTTTTCGGCGTTGTTCAAAGCAGATTCGGATCAGCCGGTGATATGCTGGCAGAACTGACCAATCCGCCAGAGGCGAAGGATTGCGAATCAGGGTAATGCAGGCTGAATCCACATCCGGAGCAGGAAAGAAGCAACTCGACGGAATCTTAAACCAATCTCCGAGATTGAATGACCAAGCAATGAGGGCGCTTAAAGCTCCATAGGTTCTCGATCCTGCGGACGCCTGAATTCTTTTGGCAACTTCCAGCTGTATGGTTGCGACGATCAACTCAGGGCCTTCCTTCATCAAAGCCATCTCAACCAGCATGGGAGAAGCAACGGAATACGGCAGATTGGAGACACATTTCCATTTGGCTGGGGTTGGAATTGGCCAGTTTGGATCTTTCAACCAGGCCAGACCATCACCTTGAATCATCGCAGGGGCAGCGGCATTTTGCGAGTACTTCTCTTCAAGAAAGTTAGAAAGTCGCTGATCTTTTTCTATAACCACGACGCGAGACCCAGCGCTGAGCAATCCATCCGTCAACGGCCCCAATCCAGGTCCGATTTCCAGAGTGACATCATCGGGTTGAATTTCAGACAATCTAACAATTTTATCGACAACATTCCTGTCATGCAAAAAATTCTGCCCCAACGATTTCGTGAGAAGAAGTTTGCGCTCGTTCAGGATAGATCGGATTTCGGTCAGGGTCATGAATGCGATACTGTCGCCAGGTAGGAAAAATAATATTATGCTAGGGAGATCCAGCCGGCCGACTTGGAATCAAATACACCCACAGCATTCAGGGTGTCGAGTTTTGAACAAAAATCCACATCCGCAGCTAATTCACGGATTTTCATCAATCGAGATCCGTTCAGGCTTGTTTTCAGGGTCTTAGGTAACTGATTCTCAGTCGCCAGAAAAGTTGCGTGAGCTATTCTGGATGCATCGTCCCATTCTTTTAAAAACGTGGCTCGAATGGGCGGGTAAAGTTTCTTCAGCCACAGATCCAGCGTAGCTCCGATTCCTATCACATCCTCGATTGCAACCTCCTCTCCTGTGCCTGCGGAAAGAAAAAAAACTTCTTCGAGGTCTTCCGTTTTTCCCAGAATGGAGTCCAACAGGGCGGAACGATTCAACAGACATCCCACCGACCCGCAAGCCGCGTTTCGACAGGCTTCCAGAGCGCGAGTTCCATTGGTTGTGGTCATGATTAAACGCTGTCCTCCAACGTGTTGTGAATTTTCAAACTCGCGCGGTGAATTGCCGTAATCAAAAGTCCAGTCTACACCTTGAGCATCTGTGAATTCAATTTTCACCCCCCCTCTTTCACCTGCCAATGATAGATCAGGGTGACTGCGACGGAGTTCTACAGCAGCCTCGATTGAACCCACAGGGTAAATTGCTTCCACTCCCTGGTCCAGGGCTACGTTCATGGTTGTGGTAGCCCGCAACACATCAAACACCACGCAGCCAGAAGCAGTCAGGTCTTGAGATTTCAGGTCGTCTATCTGACCAGGAGTAAGTCGGGTGATTATGCTTGGAAATTTCAGCATGCTGACGAGATTTATTAATTAATTCACCCGCAAGCAGCCAGTGAAAAGCGCTTCTCAGACTGAATCTTCATTTCAATCTCGGGAAAACTCCGGTGCGAGCAGCGTGAAAGAGGAATTGTTGAACGTATCCACCCCAGGGAGCGAATTGCTTTTTTTGGAAAGTGTCCAATTCCTTCAAGGAAACGCTTCGGTTGTCGAAATACAAATGCCGAAGAATTTTCTGCATCCAGACGTCTAGTGGAAATGCCTCCTGAAATCCGTAGGCAAATAAGGCCACACAATCGGCAATTTTTGATCCAACCCCCGGAATTTCCATCAACCATTCACGAACTTCTTCGTACAGGAGATTTCCTAGATCGGACAAAACCTGAGGTTCTTTGGCGACTCGCTCGGCGGCGGCTTTCAGGTAAGGAGCGCGAAATCCAAGCCCAAGTTTTCTCAAATCTGCTTCTGATACCGCCGCTATTTGCTGCGCATCTGGAAATGCATGTGATACCTGCCAATCCAACCCGGAACTGGTTTGAAGAAAATTTAATGGATCACCATATGCTATTGAAAGGCGCTTCACCAGTTCCTGGATCTGATCAATACGCTTTGTGGATGATAAAATGAAACCAGCCATACAAATCCACGGAGGCTGACGCAGCAATCGAAGCCCCTGACAACTCTGGACCGCCAGATGAATACCCGAATCATTCGGGAACTGCTGGATGATTTGACTGGGATCAGCGTTTAATTGGAAAAAATGACGAACTTTTTCGATTTGTTTAGAAGAAAGTTCGTGCTCTGAACGGACTAGAAGCTTTGGTTCCTGAGAACCTTGGTTCTGTGAAATTTCTACCCTGACGGGAGAATGGTCGACATACCCGTCCCAGAGCCCTGATCCGAGACATGGGGTTCTCCACGCGAAACACTGTCCGGACAACATAGTGACATCCAGATCGAGATGCCCGGAAACAGGCAGCAAAACTTGAAATTGGTCCGCTTTCATTAAAAATTAAGCCAATAACTTGACACTTCAAAGACTTCAATATCAGTCCTTTGACAATACTGAGAGCAAATAAAGTCGGGTGGCTTCGTAGGAACCCTGAGCCCCAGCGCCAACGGCGCGACACATACCAGCCTGGGCCTGGCAGCCCAGGCTGGTATGTGTCAGGCCTTTGGCCTTGGAAAATTTTCACGCCACCCACTTTTAATCGCACCCGACATAGCTCCGTTTCTGAATATCAACTTGACGCAATAATTACAGACATCTATTTTCTCAACAGGATTAGCCACATCCGATCCGGGACAGGTAACAATTATGGGAAACAAGCCATAGAACTGAATCTTACTCGGAAATTGGAATCAATGATCCGGTGAATACGCCATTTTCACTGGGATCCAGGAAGGAGTCGGAGATTTATCTGCCGGCTTTTTTATTTCCCTGATGAGGGAGAAATTTGGGGCAAGTTATGAACGCAGATTTTCTTGCATTAGTTAGTTATTGGGAACGCGAAAAGGGTATCAGCAAGGATATTCTCTTTCGCGCCGTGGAAGAAGCTTTGGTAGCCGCAGCACGCAAGGCGGTGGGGCCTGCCAGAGATCTTCGTTGTTCTATTGATCGAAAAACCGGGGACATCAAAGCATTCGCGAAATTAATTGTCGTGGACAATGTCGTTTCCCGTCACGATCACATTGCGTTTGAAGACGCCAAGAGAATCAGCAGCGATATTCAGTTGGGAGACGAATTAGAAATCGAAGTAACCCCATCTGATTTTGGTCGAATTGCCTCTCAAAACGCACGCCAGTCCTTCATTCAGCAAATCCGCAAAGCTGAGAAGGAGATGATTTATGAAGAATTTAAAGACCGCGCTGGAGAAATCATCAGTGGAGCGGTCAGAGGATTTGAAGGATCTGATGTCCGCATTGATCTCGGAAAATACGAAGCTATTTTACCGAATCGCGAACGAGTGCGTTCTGAAGAATACCAGACAGGGGACAGGATCCGCTGTTTTGTCAAGAAAGTGGAGAACACATCACACGGACCTGAAATCGTTTTATCTCGCGCTGACCCTCAGTTTGTCGTGAAGTTATTCAAGCTGGAGGTATCTGAAATCAATGACGGAACCATTGAGATCAAAGGAATTTCAAGAGAACCGGGAGTGCGCACCAAACTGGCGGTTTATTCGACAGATGAGCGAGTGGACCCAGTGGGAGCCTGTGTGGGATTGCGTGGGCAGCGAGTCAAAAATATTGTTCGCGAACTCAATAACGAGAAGGTGGATATTATCAAATGGGACCCGGAAATCACCGTTTACATTCAGAACGCATTGGCTCCGGCGAAGCTCAAAGACTTTCAGGTAGATGATCACAGACGCTACGTCAAAGTAATCGTCGATGAAGACCAGTTATCACTTGCTATTGGGAAACGAGGGCAAAATGCTCGACTCACATCCAAGCTGACTGGATGGCACATTGATGTTGAGGCGCTGAAGTCGAAGCCTGTAACTTTTGAAGACAAGCTGCAAGAAGCCGTAGAATCTGTTGCATCCATCACAGGGGTCAGTCCAGATCAAGCTGACGCGTTGGTTCATGCCGGGTTTTCCAGCATTGAAACACTGCAACAAGCAGAGGTTTCAGACTTGGCTGACATTCCGGAAGTGGCGGAAAGCGCGGAACGAATCTTCAAAGCTATCCATGCTGAGGACGCCGAACAATCAAACGAGAAACCACACAATCCTTTGAAAGCAATGCTGGAACAGGATGATGATGACACAACCGCACCGTCAGCCGACACAGCGCCACCAGCAGGAGAGGACGCAGATGCAGCTGGAACTGGTTCTGAAGCCGAAAATAAAGGCGAAAGCACGTAATTTGCGCGAGGTTCTTGTCGTAGGACCAGGACCTTAAAAATGATTTCTGTAACAATTTCAGTTGATTGTGAAGTCATTTTCAGACATCAAAGATTAACAATAAACCAGAAACTCAATTTCAATATATTTACCTTCCAGAGAAACCCGGACCAAAACCACTCCTTAAGGGCCTGGGCCTGCGGGCGCCCAAAAAGGTTTGGCGTTGGATTGGGTGAAATGTTTTAATAGGTCCTAATATAGAATTCTATGCCCGTTCGTATTTACGACATCGCAAAACGACTTAAAATCGAAAGCAAAGCAGTCCTGGCCAAAGCTCTGGAACTTGGAATCACTTCCGCTAAGAAGCCGTCCAGTTCGTTGGACAAAATCACAGCGGAGTACCTGGTTGAGCAGATAGAGTCACAGCAAAAAGCTGAAAACTCTTCAGAACCTGCGACTGCTGACACTTCAGAAAAAGCCGAGGCTGAGACTGCTTCCCAGGATACAGGAATCAAATTCGTTACTGAATCACCGGAGGAGAAGGCCAAGGCTGCTGAATCAAATAATTCTGTGGAGTCTGATCCTGCCCCAAACCCTGAGCAAAATCAGGATCCAGAACCTGCGCCGAAGGCGAAGTCCGGGGAGGCTTCAAAGTCTGTCGAAACTAATAAAAAACCCGAACCTTCAGCTGTACAGTTGCAACCTGACGCTGCTTCCGACACGCCGCAAGACTCTCAGCCTCCAGCAGCAAAGGCGACAGAAGAAAAGCAGAAACCCGAGAATAAATCGCCGGATAAAGTTGAACCTGAAGTTGACACTCAGACTGCAGCTGAACCTGAATCTCCAGCAGCCCGTACTGCTGAGACGCGAAAAGAGGAAAAACAGACTGCAACTTCAGTTGCTTCAGCGCAAATCCCGACAGATGCATCTTTGACATCTGACACCAAAAAGCGGGATCAAGAATCAAGAAAACCGGAGCCTGAACCAGAAGCTCCAGAAGCCGTTGAAAAAGCTCCTGAATCGGACGAGGCTTCTGCCGAGACTCCAGCGCCGGAACCAAAGAAAGCAGAACCTTCCGGACCTCGGGTTGGAGAGAAAGTTGGATTCGTCAATTTGAGTGGATTTGGCAAGCCGGCTTCAAAAGGCTCTAAATCCAAACAAAAAGGCGGGCGCGACAAGGACGAGAAGCGACGGGATAAAGACCGGGGAGGCGCTAAAAGAGGGGATCGGGATCGAGGTCGCGATAGAGACAGGGGTGGATCCCGTGGGCAAGGAGGCGCCGCTGGAAAAGGCGGTGGAAGCAAGCCAAATTTCAAGAAGCCATCTTTACCTGCCAGCGCTCAGGTGATTTCTATGAAGCCACCAGTCATTGTTCGTGACTTGGCGGCTGCTATGAACCGAAAACCATTTCAGGTCATCGCCGATCTGATGGAATTAAAGGTCATCGCCAATGTAAACCAGGCAGTTGAAGAAGATATTGCCCGCCAGGTTTGCGCCAAACACGGATTCCGCTTTGAAGTAGAGAAGCGGGAGCGTGGTGGTGGTGTGGTCAAGACTGAAAATCCTAAACGTCAGGAGTTGGATCCTGATGATAAGGAATCCGACTTAAAGCCACGTCCACCCGTGGTCACCATCATGGGTCACGTTGATCATGGTAAAACCACATTGCTGGATACAATCCGCAAGACAAATGTGGTTGCTAAAGAAGCTGGAGGCATTACTCAACATATTGGAGCTTATACAATTGAAGTTCCAAATCCAGAGAACCAGAAGGAACTGAAACCCATTACGTTTTTAGACACTCCTGGTCACGCTGCATTTAGCGCCATGAGGGCTCGTGGAGCCAATGTGACCGACATTGTGGTTCTGGTTGTCGCAGCGAGTGAAGGGGTATTGCCTCAGACCGTTGAAGCATTGAACCACGCCAAGGCAGCTGGAGTTCCAATCATTGTCGCCGTCAATAAGTGCGACCACCCCAATGCCAACCCAACCCGAATCCGTCAGGAGATGCAGGAAAGGGATGTGCTTTGTGAAGAGTGGGGCGGTGAGACCATCTTCCAGGATGTTTCCGCACTGAAAGGGGAGAACGTTGATAAACTCCTGGAGTTGATTCTACTTCAGGCCGAGATTCTCGAACTCAAAGCCAACCCGGATCGACGAGCTGTTGGTAACGTGATCGAATCAGGTGTTGAAGCAGGAGGACCAACCGCAACATTGCTTGTTCGCAAAGGGAAGCTGAAGGTGGGAGACGTGATTCTTTGTGAGGAATTTTACGGGAAAGCCCGCGCGCTGATTGATGAAGCCGGAAAACGGGTTAAAGAAGTCGGCCCCTCAACTGCCGTTAAGATTCTGGGACTGAATGGCGCTCCTGATGCCGGCTCGCAGTTTGTCGTCGTCGAAAGCGATAAACTGGCTCGTCAGTACGCTGAGGAAACCCAACTGGAAATCCGACAGGTTGAAACGGAGCGAAAAAACCGTGTGACTCTGGAAAATCTCTTCCAGACTCTGGAAGCAGACAGCGCCAAGGCTTTGAAGGTTGTTGTTAAAGCCGATACTCAAGGCTCTGTTGAGGCAATTGTCGAAGCTCTTGGTAAAATACATTCGGATAAAGTTTCTCTGAATGTGATCCACAACGCCGTGGGAACCATCAGTGAATCGGATGTTCTGCTGTGTTCTGCTTCCAACGCGATTATTCTTGGATTCCATACACGCCTCGACAAAGGAGTTCCTGAAACCGCCAAACGGGAAGGTGTACAAATAAAAACCTACGCCATTATTTATGAACTGGTGGAGGAAGTGAAACAGGCTATGGCAGGATTGTTGGATCCAATCCATAACGAAGTCACCACCGGAGCAGCGGAAGTCAGACAGGTATTCTCGATTAGTAAGACCAGTAATGTTGCTGGTTGCATGGTGACATCCGGAAAAATGAGTCGCGGCCGTGTGCGCGTGCTGAGAAAAGATCAGCCAATCTACACAGGCATGACTGCCTCACTCAGAAGATTCCAGGATGAAGTCAATGAGGTGCGTTCAGGTATGGAATGCGGTATACGAATCGATGGATTTGATCAATTCGAAGAAGGGGATGTGATCGAATGTTACGCATTGGAACAGGTCGCCCAGGAATTGTAATGTTGAACGAATGAGTTCTTCTCGAAGACTATTAAGAGTCCGCGAACTATTGAAACGCGAGATTGGTGAGGTGATTCGTCGAGAATTACCCACCGAAAAAGTAGGTTTGATCACTGTCAATGAAATCCAGGTGTCACCTGACATGCACAATGCAAGGGTTTTCGTCGGGATTCTTGGCAGTGATGAACAGCGTAAAAAAGGAATTCGCGAGCTGACTAAAGCTCGGATTCGAATTCAGAATTCAGTTGGGGCCGGTGTGGCGCTGAAACACACTCCCAAACTCAATTTTTTCATCGACGATTCAGCCCGAGAATCCACCCGTGTACTTCAAATTATTGAAGAGTTGGAACAGGAAAACCCGGTCGAGGATTCTGAGGAATACTCCGAGGAATGAAGGCTCATCCAAAAATTATCGATAAGATCCTGAATACTATTCGGGATCATGAGACATTTTGTGTGGTGGGACATGTCCGGCCAGACGGGGACTGTCTGGGATCCCAACTCGGAATGACGATGGCGCTGGAAAATCTCGGGAAAAAGGTGGTTTGCTGGATCGAAGAGGATGAGGTTCCGGAAAAGCTTCAATTTCTCGATCCGGAAGCCCGTGCTCAGTGCCCTCACCAACCCAAAGACTTCGATTGTGTCATTGCTCTCGACTGCGCAACCATAGAGCGACTCGGAGCGGTGACCAATTTTATCCAGTCGCGAAAAGTGTTGATCAACATGGACCACCATCAGAGCAACACCCGATATGGGGACATTAACTGGATAGCTGCGAGAGAACCGGCGACCGGGGAGTTGATTTTTCGATTGATGAAGGCAGCGAAGTGGAAAATAACCCCAGAAATTGCTAACTGCCTTTACACAGCAATCTCGACGGATACTGGATCCTTCCAATATCCAACGACTCGTCCCAGCACATATCAGGCAGCTGCAGATCTCGTCAAACGCGGAGCTGACCTGGCAACAATTTGTCATCAGGTTTACCAAAGCTTTCCACTGTCACGCGTCCGTTTATTAAGGCACGTCTACAACCATTTCCGGCTCACACACAATAATCAGATCGCCTACTTCTGGCTGAAACGGGATGATTATCGAAGAAGTGGAGCTGACCCGGACGAAAGTGAAGGTTTAATAGATCACATACGAGATATCGAACCTGTAATCGTAGCCTGCGTATTTGAGGAAGTAGAGCCCAACGTAATTCGGATCAGTTTAAGGTCTAAAAGCGATGATGTGGATGTCAGTGAAATAGCACAGATGTTTGAAGGCGGCGGTCACAAAGCTTCATCCGGAGCACGGATCCAGGGCACGCCATTATCCGTTCAGAGAAGGGTGGTACAAGCATTGAGAAAATCTCTTGATCGGGCATTTCCAAATCGCCCAAGTTCGGAAGACCCCTCAGCGAAATCTTCCAGAAAAGTATGAATCGCAAGAGCGATCCTTTAACTCCGATTTCAAGAAAATCAGTGGAAACCAGAAAGAAAAAGTTTTACGACCGGAATCTGGATGGCGTTTTGCTCATCGATAAACCTGCAGGAATGACCTCGCATGATGTTGTTCATCATGTACGAAAGCAGTTCCGACTCAAGAAAGTGGGGCACTGCGGGACGCTGGATCCAAACGCAACCGGACTCTTGGCTTTGGTCATGGGCAAAGCCACAAAATTGTCCAATCGACTTATGGCATCCGATAAGCTGTATGCTGGCGTCTTTAAACTGGGAGAAGCCACCAACACCTATGATTCGGATGGAGAATTACAATCTTCATTGCCAGTACCGGATGATCTGTCAGTCGAATCACTTAACAAAGTCGCGGAGGAATTTTGGGGAGACCAGTTGCAAACCCCACCTATGGTTTCCGCCATTAAAAAGGATGGTGTGCCACTTTATAAACTGGCTCGGAAGGGAATCACCGTGGAACGCGAACCTCGTTTGATTCACGTGTATGATTTTTATTTCACTCGATATGAGGCGCCCGAAGCAGAGTTTAAGGTTTTTTGCTCAAAAGGATTTTATGTTCGCTCATTAGCGCATGATTTTGGAGAGAAAATTGGATGTGGAGCGCACTTGACTGTATTGCGGCGATTGAGGTCTGGAGCATTTAAAATTTCGGAAGCCCATTATCTGGAGGATGTGCTGGAAGACACGTTTTCGGAACTTGAAGACCGTGTGATCAGCATGACGGAGCTGGCTAGAATGCTGGCAGAGAAGAAAGCATGAGGACGCTGCGATCAGGACATTCCAGCCAATTACCAAAACCACCGATTAGCGCTGCTATAGGAGTATTTGATGGAGTACACCTGGGACACCGAGCGATCCTGCGTGCAGCAATCCACCATGCCCGACAATATGGAGGTAGCGCGGTTGCTGTCACATTCCATCCACATCCGCAAACAGTCCTGGCTCCTGAAAAATCACTTCGATTAATCCAGACATTTGAGGAACGTTTGAAATGTCTGGAAATAATAGGTGTGGATGCAGTTTATGTAGTGGATTTCAATCAGGCATTTCGAGAGAACCCACCCGAAGCATTTCTTGATGAATTGAAATCGCAACTCGGACCTTTAGACTTTATCAGCGTAGGATCAGAATTTCGGTTCGGAAAAAATCGCTCAGGAAATCTGAACTTCCTGCGTGAGACAGGCCAGGTGGACGGCTTTCAAGTAGAAGGATTGGAGCTGTTGCAATGGAATAAAAAAATTATCAGCAGCACTTTGATACGCTCGATGATTGCATCTGGGCAGTTAACCCTCGCAGGAGAATTGCTGGGCAGAACCTACTGTATTGCGTCTAAGGTAGAGCATGGGGATCATTTAGGAGCGCAGTTGGGTTATCCGACTGCTAATCTGGACACCGAAAACCTGATTACACCACCTCATGGAGTATATCACGGTCAAGTCTACTTGGAAAACGGACATTCATATCATGCTGCGGTAAATATAGGGATGCGTCCCACACTGAAAAAAAACCTCCCAACACTCCGGGTGGAGGCTCATCTTCTGGATTTTGAAGGCGATCTCTATGGTCAGCGGCTGGAAATCATGTTCATTGAAAAGATCCGAGAGGAAAAATCATTTCCGGGACTCGACTCATTGAAAGCTCAAATAGCCACTGACATTCAGGAAATTCGGCGCAGAGTCGCTGGAAAGTAAATGGACATCAGGAACCAGCAGGGGGAGAGTTGAGGTCCAGATATGGAGGTGCTGTTCCATGATTTTTGAATCGCATCAGGGTTTTGACCGGTTAGAATAGTTGCATGAAAATGAACATGCGCGTCGGAGTTTTTGCGGCAATGATAGGTATCGGGGTTGTGGTTTTTCTATTTTCTTCAGCTCCTGGATCCGCTCAGAAATCGCAGACCGAGGAATCATTGACGGTAGAAGCTATGGAATTGAAACTGGAAGCTTCTAAAAAAATTCTGGAAGGTATCGTCAGAGAGGATTTCTCAACCATTGCCAAACAATCCCTGAAGCTTCGTCGTCTGAGCCAATCTTCTGCCTGGAAATGGCGGCAATCGGATGAGTTTCAACTTTTCACCGGCATTTACAGAAGGAGTTCAGATAAACTCATTGAGGCTGCAGCAGAGAAGAACCTGGATGCTGTTGTCAATGAGTACCATCAATTGACTTCCAGTTGTGTCAATTGTCACCGCTACATGCGTGGAACCCGCTTAGCCGGAAATACTTCTACCGTCCCGGAATTAGTTCCCGAAAATGAAAAGAAATCAAGAGATATAATTACAGATTGATACATCCCGATACTGAAGGTGAATGCTGAGATTAAAATAACTTATTGAGCAAGAGGCTGATTCTTTGGATGTCCAATTAAATTTGGATTTTGAGATTATGGACCCGTTAATACGAATTTTAAGAGGCGCCCTGTTTTATGGGTTGATTGTACTGTCAGGAGGCTCTTCGGCATTGTTGGCTCAGGATCGTCCGGCCACTCCGAATTTTATCATGATTTATTGTGATGATCTGGGTTATGGCGATATCGGACCTTTTGGCGCGACGCGGGTGAAAACGCCCAACCTGGATCGCATGGCGGATGAGGGGATGAAGTTGACTGATTTTTATTCGACCTGCTCGGTGTGCACTCCTTCGCGTTCGAGTTTGATGACCGGATGTTACCCACGTCGGGTGAATATGCATGTGGATGAAAACAATGTGTGCGTTTTGTTTCCCGGAGCGCGGAAAGGTTTGAATCCGGAGGAAACGACGGTGGCTGAGGTGTTGAAGGCTAAAGGCTATGCAACGGCTTGCATTGGAAAATGGCACATGGGGGATCATCCGGATTTCCTTCCAACGAGTCAGGGTTTTGACAGCTACTTTGGGATCCCTTACAGCAATGACATGAACCGCAAAAACATTCCATTGCCGTTGATGCGGGATGAGAAAGTAATCGCGGACAGTGTTCAGAAAGACACAACGATTACGAAGCAATACACAGAAGAGGCGGTTCAGTTTATTCATAAAAATGCGGAGGGTCCGTTTTTTCTCTACATGCCGCATACGGCGGTTCATTTACCTCTGGTTCCAGGTGAGGAATTTTTAGGGACAAGCGACTATGGGAAGTACGGGGATTGGATTCATGAAATCGACTGGTCGCTTGGGAAAATCCTGGAAGCTTTGAAAGAGGAAGGTATTGAGGAAAATACAATGATCATTTTCTCTTCGGACAATGGATCCCGCTGGGGCAAGGAAGGCAGTAACCTGCCACTGCGAGGTCAAAAGGGCAGGACCGATGAAGGGGGAATGCGTGTCCCGACTCTGGCGTGGTGGCCTGAGCAGATTCCGGCGGGAACGGTTTCGGGTGAAATCATGACGACGATGGATGTGCTTCCGACTTTCGCGCATCTGTCAGGGGGATGTCTTCCAGCGGACCGGAAGATTGATGGACATAATGTCTGGCCGATATTGAGCGGGCAACCGAATGCGCAGTCGCGGTACGAAGCCTTTTGTTATTACCAGATGGAACAACTCCAGGCCGTGCGGTCAGGGCCCTGGAAGATGTTTGTTCCAATGGAATCCAAGAAACGTAATTGGGGAGATCCGGAAGGGAAGACGGAACTGAAGTTGTTCCATTTGGGGAATGATATTCATGAGGACCACAATGTCGCGGACGAACACCCGGAAGTGGTGGAGCGTCTGACTGCTCTGGCTGAAAAGGCTCGGGAGGAGTTGGGAGATATTGGACGAGAAGGCAGTGGACAACGTCCTGCCGGCTGGCGTGATGAGCCTTCGCCACAGTTGATGGAATCCGGGGAATAACAAACTCCGT
>JAUIHU010000550.1 GCA_030432175.1 Verrucomicrobiia bacterium
CTCATCCATTTCTTTGATATCCCTGGCCAGCTTATCGTATTCCTCTGCCGCGTAAGGAACATCCCCCATGATATGGATTGAAACATCTGCGGCGCGGACGAATTGACTTCCTGTCGGCCCATTCGAGACACAGCCTAATCCGATCCAGGCAATCAATTTCAATAAACCCAATGATCGTATCTGCTGATTACCTTTCCAGCGCCATTGACAACAATTTGAAATCTGCTTCATTGCTATCATCAAAGCGCTAAAAAAGCGCAGGCGAAACACCTTATTCACAAAAAAAAACCTTCCCTGTCGGGAAGGTTTGGAAAGGTTTCTGATTTTAATCCTGGCTCTGCGCCCTGATTATGCTGCCTTCTTGGGGAGCGCGGCTTCGATAGCTTCTGTAACTTCCTTGGACTCAGGGGTAATTCTCGGATGGAATCGCTTCAGAATTTTCCCGTCTGGCCCAATCAGGAATTTGCCAAAATTCCACTCAATATCACCTGGGAATGGCGATGGTTCTTCGGTCAACTTTTTGTATAACGGGTGTTTCTCTGGTCCTTTAACGTGAATTTTATCCATGAGTGGAAATGTGACCTGATATGTAGATTCACAAAACTCGACGATTTCTTTGTTGGTTCCAGGTTCTTGTTTTCCAAAATCGTTGCATGGAAATCCTACGACTGTGAAACCTTGGTCTTTGTATTTTTTCTGAATGGACTGAAGCCCTTCGTACTGCGGGGTTAACCCGCAGCGAGAAGCCACGTTGACGACCAGAATGACTTTTCCTTTGTAGGCTTCCAGGGAAGTCTCCTCGCCCGTGATGTCCTTCAATGGAGTTTTGAGTATGGACTCCGATTCCTCAGCTGCTGCAGAAAATGCGAATCCTGCTACAGCCACCATCGTTAATAAAGTTTTCAAGGATTTCATTACTGCCAAATATCCTCTGCTTTTACTGGTTGTCAAATCTCTTACTGACAGTGGAATTTATCTCGAAATCTTCCTCAGCTTTCTGACGTCGATGACTTTCATCCCTGCGTCCAAGGCTGACTGCATTCCAAGATCAGTATCCTCGTAAGCCAGGCATTTCTCGGGTTGAACCCCAATTCTCCTGGCTGCTTCAATAAAAATATCTGGAGCTGGCTTGGAACGCCGCACTTCCTCACCTCCCACCCAGGCGTCAAAATGCTTCAGCAAATCAAGAAAACCAAGCACCGTCTCCAAAACTGGCCTTGGGCTTCCAGATGCGACACCCATCGGAATTTCCCCACTTCTAGCCCTGGCAACTGAGACCACTTCTTCGACAGGTTGAACCTGATCCAGATAAGTCAGATAGAGTTCTTCCTTTTCATGCGCAACCAGTTGTGGATCCAGCTCAACACCCTGTTCTTCGCTGAGAAGGTGAAGTATTTCATGTGGTGGAACTCCTCCGAGTGAATAAAAGCGTTCTTCTGTGAATGTGAGCTGATACTTATCAGCGACCGAACTCCATGCAACCCAGTGAATCGGCATGGTATCGGCAAGTGTACCGTCACAGTCAAAGACGATACCTTCGATTGAGGGGTCCTTCCAGATGGAGTGGTAATCAAATTCCATAATAAAATACTTTTAGCTGTCAGGTTACATTGAGCGCTACAATTGATGGCGTGTGCGGTTAGAAGAGGATGACTCGTGAAGTTCAGCCAACTTCAAATTCTGGCTTCACTGGCAGAGTTGGGGCCAAGCATTCCTGGTTGAGGTCGGAGCCCATTATTTCATCACACGCGTCGGTGTTCATGAATGAATAAAATTTTTCAGGATCTGAGAAAAGAGTTAACCGGTTCACAGTTGTGAGCAAATCTCGCACTTTGGATCTCTCTGAATTCGGAATGTCCTCATCTCCATGGTTCTCAAATCCAGGTTCAATAAACGATTCTTGAGATTTTCCCCGAATCCGCCCAGGTACTTAATGGCCTCAAGGGCAGCCATACTCCCAACGGTTCCTGAAACAGCTCCAAAGACGGGAAATCGGCGAGTCCATGCGGAGCTTTTTTCCGGATACAAACATCTCAAGCAGGGAGTTTCTCCGGGCATCATCGTTGTGATGTGAGCGTCCATTTCAAAAACAGCTGCCTCTACCATGACTTTTCCCTGAGCCATCGCCTGTTCATTCAGCAAGTAACGTTCTTCAAACAATGGCGCACAATCTACAACCAAATCACATTCCCCGACAAGGTCCTCTACATTTTCGGGATTGATATTTGATGTGACACCAAGAATTTCCAGGTCTGGGTTCAGGTCTTTCAATCGTCTTTCAATTGATTCCATCCTGGGCTTACCAATCCAATCACGAGTCATTAGCAACTGGCGATTCAGATCGCTGGGTTTGACATTCCCTCCATGGGCCAAAACCAGACGACCCACCCCGGCTGCGGCAAGTTCGTACGCCACCACTCCACCCAATCCACCGCACCGACTGACAAGAACCGAGGCTCCATTCAGTCTTTCCTGCCCCACCTCTCCAAATCCATCAACGGTCATCTGCCAACCATAGATTTCTTTTTCCAATGCGTTCAATGGCTTGGCAGTTCGAGATAGGCGCGTCGATTCCATATTTATGCTTTTTAACTGATTCCCTGAAAATGCGCAAATTCAGGAACTCGTCGTTGTCATCAAAATTGAATTTCTGATATGGAGAGGATGTCGGTTGTGTGCGATGTTTCGGCCGACGCATTTTCGTCTAAAACGTCATCGAACTCTTGGAAATATAGTAGTTGGCTAAATTTGATTTATGATTTATCTGCTTCCGTTCATTGCTGCCCTGATTGGTTGGATCACCAATTTCCTGGCTATTAAGATGCTGTTTCACCCCCGCCTGGAAAAACGTATTCTTGGACTCAAAATTCAAGGCGTTTTTCCTAAACGCCAAAAAGATCTCGCGAACAAGCTGGGGCAGATCGTTTCAGACGAATTGTTTTCAATGGACGATGTGAAAGCCAAACTGGTGGATTCAGCTCATTCTCCCGAAACACGACGTTTGATCGAATCAAAAATAGATGAGTTCCTGAAAGAAAAACTTCCATCAGCAGTCCCTATGGTCGCTATGTTCATGAACTCGGATCTTGCCGAGAAAATAAAAAGAACTCTGGCTAGCTCACTGAGCGAAGCTATCCCGCATCTGGTGGATATGCTTGGTGAAAAACTGGATGAGGCAGTAGATGTGCACGAAATCGTGCGTCAGAAGGTAGAGGGTTTCTCCAGCGATAAACTGGAAGAAATCCTTTTTGCGATCATGAAGAAAGAGTTCAGGTTCATTGAAGTGATTGGCGCAGTTCTCGGGTTTGTGATCGGGGTGATCCAGGTCGCTTTGATTCAGGCGCCGCAATGGTTGCAGTCCTAGAGGTCATTTATTAATTTATTATTTGCGCCTTTCTACTTTTCAATTTTAAGGAAATAACTTAAAAGCCAAAATCACATGGAAAAAACTTTAGTTTTATTAAAGCCGGATACGATCCAAAAGGGATTGTGCGGGGAGGTTCTACAACGATTCGAGAAAGCAGGTTTTAAGATTCATGGATGCAAAATGATGCGTCTGGAAGAAGCTCTTCTAAAGGAACATTACTCACATTTGCTTGAATTGCCATTTTTCCCGGAGATCCAACAGTTCATGCAGTCCACCCCTGTGATTGCTCTGGCTCTTGCCAAGGAGAATGCAGTAGCAGATCTTAGAGATTTACTGGGTCCTACGGATTCCACGAAAGCCCCGGAAGGAACAATTCGCGGCGATCTCGGAGAAACGGTGATGTTGAATGTCGCCC
>JAUIHU010000551.1 GCA_030432175.1 Verrucomicrobiia bacterium
AACGAACGCACGGCGGCTGCGCTGGAGGCGAAGGGTTATAACTATCGTTATGTCTTCAGTAAGGAAACCCGTCATTGTGACAGACGGGTATTTGAAGCAACGCTGGCAGATACATTGATCTGGATGTGGAAAGGATATGGTGAATAATGGATAATGGATGCGTTGGGGCACGCCTACGTGCGTGCCCTCCTGCGTGTGTGCTTGTCCGGAACAACGGACGGCGCGACACGAATGAAATTCTTTGACGGGTCCAGGGTCATAGCGTAGCGATAATCCATGAGAAATTCTAAATCTGTCGTTCTGCAGAGCCTGAGCATTTTTGTTTGCACGTCCGTTATTTGCGGAGGTTTGAGCGCTCAGGAACCTGTGGCTGATTCGGATCGTGCCAGGGCTGCGGCGGAGTTGGGTGGGCTGGACTTTACGGATGAGGAGATTGAGGCGTTGAGTCCTTCGCTTGAGGATTTCAGGAAAGCTTATTCAGCGTTAAGGCAACTGAAGATGCCTAATGATGTCAGTCCGTCGCTGATTTTTAATCCGATTCCTCCAGGAGGTTCTGTTGAAAAAGATATGCAGCGTCCGGTGCGCTTGACTGATCCGGGGGAGGTAAGTTTGCCGGAGGATTTAGATGATCTGGCTTTTTATTCTGTCATTCAACTGGCAAGGCTGATTGAAACCCGCCAAATCACTTCTGAATCGCTGACACGTTTTTGTTTGGATCGACTAAAGAAGTATGATCCGCAGTTGCATTGTGTGGTGTCGCTGACCGAAGACCTGGCTTTGGAGCAGGCGCGGAGAGCCGATGAAGAAATTGCCTCAGGTAACTATCGTGGACTGCTCCATGGAATTCCTTATGGCGCCAAGGATTTGCTGGCTACGCAAGAATACAAAACCACCTGGGGAGCGACGCCTTATCAGGATCAGAAGTTTGATTACGATGCGACAGTGATTCAAAAGCTCGAGGAAGCCGGAGCGGTGCTTTGCGCCAAACTCAGTCTCGGAGCCTTGGCGATGGGGGATGTCTGGTTTAGGGAGAAGACACGTAATCCGTGGGATCCAACGAAAGGTTCGAGTGGTTCTTCTGCAGGATCAGCTTCAGCAGTTGCGGCTGGGTTGTTGCCATTTGCGATTGGGACGGAGACTCTGGGATCAATCATTTCACCTTCGACTGTTTGTGGAACAACCGGGTTGCGTCCGACTTTCGGACGAGTCAGTCGACATGGAGCGATGGCATTGAGCTGGTCGATGGACAAGATTGGTCCGATTTGTCGCAGCGCAGAGGATTGTGCGGCGGTGTTTCAGGTGATACTTGGACCGGACGGGAAGGATTTGTCGGTCAGTGATTTTCCATTCAACTATGATGCTGTGGAAAACCCAGTATGTTCACTGAGAATCGGCTATCATCAGTCGGCATTTGATCAGGATTATGGATTCAAAGAGCAGGATGTGGCGGCGTTGGAAACATTGAGGAATTTGGGGCACGAATTAATCCCTATTGAATTGCCTGAAATGCCGGACATTGGATTTATTCTGACCGTGGAAGCCGCCGCTGCGTTTGATGAACTGACTTTGAGCGGACAAGATGATTTGCTGGTCCGGCAAGCCAGAAACGCTTGGCCGAACATTTTCAGGAAAGCGCGGTTTGTGCCGGCGGTGGAATACATCCAGGCCAATCGGGCTCGGACAATTCTCATGCAGGAAATGAATCAGGTTTTTGAGAAAGTGGACGTTTATGTGCATCCAAGCTGGGCGGGGTCGAGCTTGCGGATCACGAATTTCACCGGGCATCCCAGTATTGTTGTCCCTAATGGCTTTCGAGATGACGGGACCCCTACCAGTATCAGCTTCACCGGAAATCTATATCAGGAAGGGCACTTGATTCTCATTGCCCAACAATGGCAAGCCGCAACTCCATTTGAAGATCAACATCCTGATCTTCAAAAATGAGGCGGTTACGGAATCTGCTTTGTATCCAGATGGGCTTACCGACTGCCTCTGGACCTGTCTTTTCTGGTTAACAATTTCAGGAATGAGCAGACGACGGGATTTACAAATCAGGTTATGGTGAGGATTTTGTTAAATCATGAATGAACTCCATTTTCTCAATCACCGGACTGTTCACAATAGTGGGAACCAGATCAATGAGTCCCATGTCTCGACTCATTTCATTTGCGATCACTCCAATCCTTCCATATTCGGCTACCATGCGCTTGACAGACATTCTCTTCACTCTGGATAGTCCAAAGAAACTTGCTGTCGCCAGAACAGCTCGCATGTCCAGGTAGGCATTGAACGTTTCAGCAAAATCTTCCCAAGGGTGCATGGATGCGTAAGCCGAGATGTAATTCATTGACCAATTGTAGGCTGGCCCATTGGAGTAATAAATTTGCTGAGCCGAGGCATAGTCAGGATTTCTTTCATCCCCAAACAGGTTTCTGAATGCATCTACACATGTATTTTCTACGAGAAGGCTCCAATAGTAATGTCCTAACTCATGGCGGAAGTGCCCGATTAAGGTGCGTTGTGGTTCTCCGAGATTTACCCTGGCTCTTTCTCTCTCAACTTCATCGGCTTCTCTGAGGTTGATGGTAATGGATCCCTGGAAATGACCGGTCGTGACAGGCTCTGAATAGTCCGACTTGAATGAGAATTTCAGAGGAGGCTGAAGCTCTTCCTGATGAGGTCCAAAGGGAAATCCAGCTTGATGAGTACCGAAAAGCGTCCGTCGTTTGGCGGTTTCTAGTTTGCGCCATTTATCGAGATTTCCTGGAATCGAAAGGTCGGGAATCATCTCGTTCAATCGGCAAAACACACAGAAGGCCTCGTTGGATTCACTCGATTCCACGAGGCAGTTGCAGAATCCATGCAATCGTTGGTTTTGACAGATTCGAAGTTTTACCCCACAGCCTTGATGCAAACAGACAATTCCTTCATCAGCTGAGGAGGACGCTGGTTTCAGCGATGTCAGGTTCCAGCAACTCGGACAAATCCCTACAGGGGATTGACATTTCAAGCATTGAGCATTTTCGAAAAAAATCAGTTGTCCGCATTGGCAATGGCTGGGTGGCATAAATTTGTTTTCTGTTGTGCCAATGGCTGATGGCATTTGACGACGATTCAGTCTGGGTCAGCGTATGCTTACAATTCAACAATAAACTGATCGGATCTGAATCTTCTCCAGAGCGTTTTTAGATGTCCAAATTGTCAAAATTGAGCAAAAATCTCCGAATGATCCCTGATTACCTTAACAAGAAAAGCGTTCACCTGAATTTGTTTTCAGTAATATTTATGAGTTGGTGCCTTGTTGGAGGAGGCTCCAAAGCTTTGAGTGATGACGTTCAGCATTCGTTTCTTGGTGTTGGCAAGGCAAACCAAAGCGTCATTGTGGGTGAGGATGGAGAAGTGAAGTGGAAGGTGGAATTGCCGGCCAGCGATGGGTGGGTTTTGCCAAATGGTAATGTTTTGTTGGCGGTATATCCGAATCCTGAGTTTCCGAAAGGTGGAGTGGTGGAAGTGGATCGGGATACAAAAGAGTATGTTTTTTCTTACCAAGGGCAGCAGAAGGAAATCAGTTCAGTGCAGGCGCTGGCGGATGGAACTTTGCTGGTTGCAGAGTTGGGGCCGGATCCACGAGCGATCGTATTGGATCGCTCTGGAAATGTGATTCTTTCGATGCCATTGGAATGTCAAAAGGAGAATGCGCACATGCAGACTCGGATGCTGAGAGAATTACCCAATGGGAATTACATTGCGCCACACCTGCTGGATTTTGCGGTCAAAGAGT
>JAUIHU010000552.1 GCA_030432175.1 Verrucomicrobiia bacterium
AGGACGCACCGCCAGGCTGTCGGCTGCGATGCAGGCGGTGTATCGGGTGCCGCTGCGCTGGTGCGTGCGCCACCCCAATCTCTCAAACCGGAATTATTTGATAGAACAAACCTCCCATTCCCTTGATTCAGGAAAAGCCGCGATCCATTCCCAGTCGTGTTTAAAACCAGGTCGCTGTCACCATCATTATCAAAATCGGCAAATAACGCCCCTGTGCAGAAAAGGTTCGGTTCAGCTAAACCTGATTCATGGGTCTTATTGATAAAACGCAAGTCGCCCTGATTAAAATACAATTGGTTTGTCGTTCCCATACCCGCAAAAAAAAGATCAGGCAAACCGTCATCATTGACATCTCCCAGGGCTACTCCGGAGCCGTCTTCATACAATCTATTCTTTTGCGCCTCTGCTATCGACACTCCGTTAGCGAACCGAACCCCTGTCTGTTCGCCTGACAAAAATTCAAACAACAGCATCCCGTCTTCAGATTGCTTCAAAGGAAGCTCCTTCCAATCCACCTCCCCAGCTGTTCCAATTGGAATGCAAAATAACAGCTTCACCAAAACGCAGAAGATGTTACCGAACTGCAGATTCTGAAAGGGCAGTTGGGATGTACTCGATTTCATATCATATACAGTTAATTATCTTCAGATCTTTCGGAGACTTCCTCAGACTTTTCAGATGAAGTTTGATTTTCTCCTGATAAATATGCAATGAGATCCAAAAATTCTGAAACTGAGAAATTCTTATCCAGTCCGGATGGCATTAAAGACCTTTTCAGAACTCCATAATTCTGAATGTCTTTGGCTGGAAATCTCTTTTTTTTCCCATTACTCAAAATCATCTCAATTGCTCCACCATTTTTGTGGTCCAGTTGCAAACCAGTGAAAAAACCTTCACTGCTTTCTACATACCAGGCCTGGTATTGAGGCGGATAATCATTGTCAGGAAATAAAATCGCCTCAACTACCTGCTCAGCTTTCCATTGACTATTGCCTCCGGAAAGTTCAGGCCCAAGAGCTGGATGGCCATTTCCAGAATCATGGCACTGAACACAAGCATACCTTTGGGAAAGGAATAAGCGTTCTCCACGGGAGCTGCTGCCCGGCAACTTTCTGGAAAGCTGAACCCAACCCTCTATCGTATCCGGTCTTTTCAATGGGGATTGCAAAGATCCTGGTTCCAAATCCAATTCACGTTTCACCAAAAACGCCAGGCGATCCAGATAAACCGGACTCAGCTCCTCTAAAGTTTTTTCAGATACCGCAACATGATGTAATTCCTTGATCATGGTTTTCCTCTGTCGGGGATCCACAATACTTCGAATGCAATCAAGAATTGCGATGGAAATACCCGGTCCACGATCCAGATTCACCCAGGGACGCAGGCGTTCCGAATTCTTGACACCCAAATTGCTCAACGCAAAAAAACACTCGGTCAGGAGGGCCTCGCTGATTCTCGGAGATTCAACGAGCAACCAGAGGAAATCTTCAACTTCAGCGACGCCAGTATTGCCCAGCGCTCTAATTGCTGTTTGTTGTAAAATTTCCGGTGGCGCAATACTGAGTGTTTTCAGGCCCTGCACATAATCCACCGGATCATCCAATTTCAATAATTCCAGCGCATCTGCCCGGATTTGTGCCGGACGCTTTGCATTTGCAATTAATTGAATCAGTCGTTTTGAACTCGACTGTCTGGGAATTTGTGAAGCCTGACCTTGTTGGAGTTGAAACTGGCTTTGGTAATTCGGATCCAATACCTCGGTCACGCTGGAGTAAATTTTCAATAATCTTCTGGAGACCTCAGGAAAGCTAACTGCCAGATGTAAATCATCCAACAATTCAACGACACCCGCCTCAGCGGCCCAGGTCAAGGCAGCTATTCTGACTTCTTCACTGGAATCCTGTAAGAACGTCTGCAGTAGACTGGACAACCTCTGAGATCTTAGCCTCTTGAGAGCTAACAAAGCTATGAGCCTTTGCTGCGGAGAAGCGCTGGTCACCAGTTCGTTCAGTCTGTCACGCAGGAAAGATTTAGTGAGACATAATGAAACCACATGGATTACAAATGGATCTGAACTCTCCGTGGCGGCAAAAATTGGACTCGCCAGGAATGGGTTGTCGATCTTCAGCAGGTGATTCATTGCTGCTGTTCCCTGATCTGGAGGTAATGGAACTCTCTGCGGTAGAGGTTTCCGAAAATCATCGCCGTTCTTGGGTGTCACTTTCCAAATGCGACCTTTGCCGTGATTCGGATAAGCAACATCCGCCCAATCACTAAAATATAAATCCCCTTCTTTGGATGCTGATAATGCAACAGGTCTGAAATCAGCGTCCCCTTGGATCCATGGAACAGTTTCTCCTGCGAAACTTGCCCCTTTAGGACGCGATTTTACTCGATCTATCCGGTTTTCATTCCAAATCGATACCAGATAACCTTCTTTCCAGTCCTCGGGGGTAGCCAGGTATTCCACATCAATCAATCCGCTCGGAGCTTCTCCAAGAGCCACTGCATACGGCAAAGTTCCGGGCAATTCGCCATTCCAGGCTTGCAGCGGATGATTGCCAGATTTTCCAAAAGCAGTTCGATAACCATAATCACCTCCATTGATGACATGCAACATTCGGTTGGGACCTCTCGCATCGGGGTCATTATCTACTGCCACCAATCTACTCGAGTGATCCAAAGCCAAATCAAACGGATTCCAGAAACCGGTGGCAAACTCATGTAATTGGGAGCCATTCAGTCGGCATCTCCAGATCGCTCCTCCGTCTCCATATCCCTTGACTTCAGAATTGTCTGAGCCGATGCCACGATACGCCATTCCTCCGTTGTTTCCTCGACTGATATAAATCCAACCATCGGGCCCTACTTCAATACCTAATAGCGCGCTATGTGGATAGTTATTCTCAGTTTCCATCTCAACAATGAGTGACGATCGGTCAGGAATGCCATCTTCGTCGGTATCCACCAAAGCCCAGACCTCTTTAGCGCAGACGACAAATATATTATCCTTGCCGTCCAATGCCAGATTCATGGCTGCGGTTAATCCCTTTGCAAGAACTTCAGAATGGTCTGCTACTCCATCTCCATCACTATCTGTCAGGGCCAGAATCCGATCTTTCTCCGGACCTTCATAATCTTCAGGACGCAAGTGAGTGTGTGACTCAATCACAATGACTCTTCCCTTTGAATCCACTTCTAAACCGATTGGAGTCCGGATCAACGGAGCCTCTGCAAACAGTGAGATTTCAAATTGATCATCTGAAAGCACAGGAAGATTGACTGGATTGGCCCCACAATCAATCCATCCGGTTAGCGCCAACCATACTGAAACAAATAATTTCCCTCTGAATCGCATAACTCTCATTTTGAAACTTGCATCACCATAAAAAAAGGTCCAAGAGACGTCGAGCGGCATTCGCATTCAATTGTCGACAACCCGACAGACCATTTCGACCATGTACTCTATTGAATTGATCAATACCGGCGCGGAAATCATGATGGGTTTTACTTTGAATACCCACCATCAATGGCTGGCGCGGCAATTGTTGGTGAACACCTTGATCGGCACGACGTCGCGCACGCCGGGCAGCTGGGAGATCGTCCGCTCGTAGTCCTGGGGCAGGCGGCTGCTCTGCGGGCAGAAGCGGTTCTCCTGGAACACGATCAGCGTGCGGTCGGCGGCGGCGTCGGAGGTCAACGCGCTGAGGCCCTGCTGCACCGAGCCGATGAAGCAGAACACCAATAGCGCGATGGCCGTGCCGCTGACGGTCAGCACG
>JAUIHU010000553.1 GCA_030432175.1 Verrucomicrobiia bacterium
TGAGACCGGCGCTGCGCTGGTGGAATCCAATACTGCCAACGCGCTCTCGCCAACTACACTGACAACCGTAAATGAATTCGCTGCTTTTGCAGGTAGATTTTATGTGTTGGAAGGAGCGACTGCAGACGGCTCCGGATGGTTGCCAACCCGAGGCGCTTTGGTGGCTTCAGTTACCGATATGCAGAACATGACTGCGTACGTGGGAACGACGGAACTGATTCCAGTGGAGCATCGGGAGTTTGTTCAATGGCGTGAAGGTGGGTCAATGAGTCATCCTGTTGAACACGCGGAAGTTTTTGCTGCGGGAGATCGGGATTGGGGAACGCCTGGCTCCACTGAGATCGTTTTGTTTGCGCCGACCACAATGGAATTCAAAGTGCTGACATTGTTGGATGCTTTTGAGAATCGAATCTTTCTTCAAGCCGAAGGTTCTTCTTCAGACACCAGTCTGGACAAAGTGGAGTACGCGATGATCCTGGACGACGCGGCATCCCTGGATTTGTCTAACTGGACGATTTCCCAGTCCACTGTTCCCAGAAGCTCCCGCAGTGGGTCTGATCTGGCCAGTCTCTATCAGAAATTCACTTTTGTGGATCGAAAGGGAAATGTCTGGCCGTATCGAGGTCCACATGAAGCTCAGAATGGAACCATCACCGGATCCGGGTTTTCCATGCAATTCCATTACGCCACACAGGAAGGATTTGCGTTTCCGTCCAGCTCAACCGAAGTTCCGGTTGGAACCCTGACCCCTTACCTGAGAGCATTGGGAGTCAGTGGTTATCGGGGAGATCCGATTGACGTTGAAGAGTACGGAAGCGGAGTCACACAAGCTGCTCCGATCTCCTACTCACCCCAATGGCCGACGAATGTTCCGGAGTTAAAGCAGGGCAAAACTCTGACCACGGCGTACCAGGGAATGGACGGGATTCGCGGTCAGTCAAGCGCAGAGGTGATTTATGAACAATCCATCGCTCTGAACGATTTGAGCAAAGCCAATGAATCTGTCGTTCTGCATGATCCGACTCGGGAGAAGAGATTCTATCTTGGGGTGGACGGGAATTTGTCAGAGATTCCCGCAACCATCGAAACGGATCTGTATCTGGGAGATACTTTCTTCCCGGCGCTGCCACCGCATTTGAGCAGTCGGTTTTATTTCAATCCCAATTTGGGCGCTCATGGAGCTTTGGTTTTTAAAGGTGAGTTTGTTGAAAACAACAGCGAGGATTACATCCTGTCGAATGTCATAGGTCAGGGTGATCTGGAAACACTGCGCGAACTGATTGATGTAAATGCTGAGGAAAGTACGGTGGTTCAAAACTGGTACGACGCGATTGAAGGTTTGTCCACGCGGATGGAATTGTTCGTCGAACAGAGCGGAGTCTATGTGGTCAGCCCGGATGAGAATGATCATTTAGATATCGGCTTCGATGAAGTTTCGCGGGTGGATAATGATGACATTGCTGTCGACTCGTACGCTTTGACCGCATCCGGCGCCGGCTCAGGCTATGTCACGATCCTGACCGGAAACGGGAATGCCTTTACCGATCCGAATGATCCGGTGGGAATGTTTGTCATACGTGTCGTGGATGAATTGCACGATGGCTTCCTGGATGTGGTTCCGTCCGGTAACCCGCTCAGTGAAAAACTGACGATGACCCAGACTGTAGATCTCACCGGAGGCGCTTTGGATGATTTTGTGTTTGAATGGAAAATCGCATCGCCGGTGAATGGAACTGCTCCAGGTGTTGCGAATGCCAGTGTTGTGGAATCGCTACTGGGTTCGACGGGCTGGAATCACATTGCCTTTCCATCCATTATTGATACTGCGGGTACTATTCCTAATGTCGAGTCACGACGCGCCAGCGCTTTGGACCTGGGAACGCTTTCGGCGTTGAGCAGCCTGTCTATCAGTTCATGGAGCGCCATCGCGGATGATGGAAATGCAAATACCTATGAATCCGAATTCACATTGAATTTTGCGGCTGAGCATGGTTTGGCGATCGGTGAATTGCTGGCAATTGAAAGTGGCGCTGATTGGATCTCTTACCGGGTGGACGCCATTGGAGGAGACAATCTGAGCGTTGACATTTCACAATATGATCCATCGCAAACCGGGTTGACCGATCTTGATGGATTGGCCCTGGCGGAAATGCGATCAGCTGGAACTCCGGACGGCATCCTCCACCAGACATTTACGACAACTGAGGACGCGTATTTTGATCCGACCGCATTGTGGCTGGGGCTGGATCAAAGCTCCAATTACGGCGTGGAAATCTTTATCAATGGAGAAAAAGTGGTGAGCGCTGGAATGAACGAGATTGACAGTTCAGTCAGTGACTCTGTTCCGAGAACCGCGCCAACCACAGCCAATGCCAGCAGTTTCAATAACGCCTATTATATTGATCCATCCATCCTGGATTCAGGAACGCTGACCGACACCACCTGGTCCCATGAGATCGTGGTATTTGTCTATGCAAACGATGAAGCGCAGCTGGACACCTCCTACATACTGGATCTCTCCCTGGACCTCGAACAGTACCAGGAAATTCAGCAGGACGAAGGTTGGATCGACCTTGCGGTCTCAAGATATCCGGACGGAGTGCGAGCGATCCTGGGAGGAACCGCCAACGTCCAGTCGCTGTCCGATAACTACCTGATCATGCGGTATGGAAAAAAAGACACCAACGATCTGGACGGTGATGGAGATTTGGACGAAGTGGTTCAGTATTCCCAGTGGACCAACCCCCAACTCGCAGAAGGTTGGATCAAGCGAGTTCTGGATGGAATTAATCCGTTTGATCAGCGAGTCACTGATTTGTTCAACAACGCTATCGAGACCGATGCCAGCATCCTGACTCTGGCGGGACCGCGTTGGGAGGGAGATGTGGCGTTGAACTCTGAGACTATCAACGATTTTGGATTGATTGAGATTTACGAAACCGTTTTGAACCGGGGCAAAGGACTCAGCATTGACGCTGGAATTAATTTTGGTCCAGCGAATGATGCACTACTTCTGGCAGCCGGTTATCTGAACGATCTGTACATGATGTTGGGGAACGAAGCCTGGGCGGACTCGTTGAATCCAACGATAGGAATCAGCACAGCAGACGGCGCGCTGGGTGATATGGCGACGGCGTCATTCTCCTTTGAGGGACAGGTCGCCTCCCTGCTGGAAGAAGAACTCTCACTCCTTCGTGGACGCGATGATTTCCTGCCGCCGGGAGTGGAAGGCAGTCCGGTGTACAATCGTCTTTTCTGGAACTACACGCGTGGTATTGATTCAGGAGAAATCATTTACGCACTGAACTATAACATCCTCGAAGATCAGGATGATGCAGTGGATGGGATCATTGACGCCGCCGATGCGCAGGCGCTTTACCCGCAAGGGCACGGTGACGCTTATGGTCATTACCTCACAGCGATCAAGAACTACTACAAGCTGATCATGGATGAGGATTTTGACTGGGTACCACGAACTGAAGCCGTGTTGATCCTGGGACAAACCGTTCAGGTGGATTACACCGATGAGAGAAAATTTGCGGCAGCTGCGGCAGCGTTGGGAGAAACCGGATCCCAGATTGTGGATTTGACCTGGCGCAAGGATTACGAATCCGGGGACAACGTTGGGTGGAATCACTTTAACAAGGGCGCGATTCGTGAAAATGAATCCACTGGGGTAACGCGATACTGGGGATTGGATCACTGGGCAACTCGAGTGGCGCAGGGAACCTATTTGAACTGGGTGGTCGGGAATTCCATGTTGGAAG
>JAUIHU010000554.1 GCA_030432175.1 Verrucomicrobiia bacterium
ATAGAATCTTCCAATGGTTCGACGTCGAAGCCATAGGTTCGAAGGAATTCAACTAATTCAGTGTTTTTCTGAACTTTAACTTGGATGTTGGTCATGTGTTTTTGGATTTGAATAATATGGGTGAAATCAATTGATACGCAGATTAGCACAGTCTTGGAAATTTATCCAGTCACGATGATTAACCGAACAAGTTTTCAAACCTATCCATTTGTAACCAAACTTTTGGTTTCAAACTACCAGGATTTAGATCCCTGTCAGTCTGCTAATGACACCAACAGAATGTCATAGCGAGTCACTCACAAAGAAAACTGGAATTTGCTGGAGGATCCTTAATAATCCGAAAGATAAATTTATGGCTGTTAAGAAAAGAACATTGGTGATTGGGATCGATAGTGGCACTCAGTCCACCAAGGTCCTGATTGTGGAAACACGCAACGGGAAAGTGGTGGGAGAGGCTTCGGCTGCGTATGATTTGATTCCTGGACTCCCACCTGGAGCCAAGGAACAGCATCCAGAGACGTGGAAGAATGCTGTGCTGGGAGCCATGAAACAGGCGCTTAAAAAAGCCAAAGCCAAGGGCGCTGAAGTGGTTGGGATCGGGATCAGTGGCCAGCAGCACGGGTTTGTTCCTTTAGATAAAAATGGGAATGTGATTCGGCCTGCCAAGCTCTGGTGCGATACTTCTACTGCGCCTGAATGCGAGGAAATCACAAAGAAACTGGGGGGAGCCAAGGCCGCAATCAAGGAATTGGGGAATGTCGTCGCTCCGGGTTTCACTGCTTCTAAAATCCTCTGGTTAAAGAACCATGAACCGGCCAATTTCAAAAAACTCGCCACAGTTCTTTTACCGCATGATTACCTTAACCATTGGCTGACAGGGCAGGCTTCCATGGAATATGGCGATGCCAGCGGCACGGCTTTGTTCAATGTCCGGACGCGTACATGGAGTCAAAAAACACTCAAAGCGATTGATTCCGATCTGGAAGGCAAACTGCCTCCTTTGCGGTCGAGTGACAAATCCGCAGGAACCTTGACCGAGGCCGTCGCCGAAGAACTCGGTCTTTCTACTTCGGTATGTGTCAGCGCTGGTGGCGGAGACAATATGATGGGAGCAATCGGCACAGGGAACACACGCGCCGGAGTGGTAACCGCCAGCTTTGGAACCAGCGGAACGATTTACGCCTGTTCTGAAAAACCAATTGTGGACCCGAAAGGAGAAATCGCCGCTTTCTGTGACTCTTCCAACCGCTGGTTACCATTGCTGTGCACCATGAATGTCACTGTCGCTACCGAGATGGCTCGCAAACGCTTTGGACTCAGTCATGCCCAATTCGAAAAAGCCGCCTCGAAAGCGCCTGTCGGATCTGACGGTTTACTGTTGCTGCCTTATCTTGAAGGAGAACGCACCCCCAATGTCCCGAACGGTTCCGGAGTTTTTCTCGGAATCAAACCATCTGTTTTCACTCCCGAACATTTTGCCCGCGCCACTATGGAAGGGGTCACATTAGGAATGAACTACGGACTAAGACGTCTGGAAAAACTGGGAGTCAAAGCCACACAAATCCGGGCCACAGGCGGTGGGGCCAATTCCAAACTCTGGCGCCAGATCATGGCCGATATTTTCAATGCGGAAGTGGTCACACTCCAAGTCGGTGAAGGCGCCGCATATGGAGCAGCCTTGCAGGCTATCTGGACCTGGAAAAACCAGTCTGGCGGCGAACCGACTCCAATCGAGGAAATCACGGATCGATATGTCAAATTAAACACACGCCAGACAACCACGCCGATTTCAGAAAATGTGGAACGTTATGCCGAACTCCAGGCCTTGCAGGATCAGATGTCCAAATCGCTCGGGAAGACATTTGACCAACATGCCAACTGGTTGCGCGGGACGACCTGAATAATATCAAAAATCCTGGTCGGTTGAAGCTATAATCGAGTTAACGCGACAATGCTTGATCGACCAGGAACCGCTCCCCTATCGCATCGGCAAATCGCATGCCTCTTCTTGTCAGCCGAAAAGTGTTCGTTCCCCGAACCCCAAGCCTCCCTGCTTCCAGGCGCTCCATTTCTTCCTTCCAGAGCATTTCAAAATCAAACCCGGTTCGCTGCCGATATACATCAAAGTTCCACCCGGTATTCATTCTCAAACCAAACGCAGCGATCTCTCCCGCCCTCGATAATGGAGGCAAAACATCTTCACCATCTATTGGACTCCCGCCTGCATCCAACACCGTTCGACAATAAACTTCTGTGTTGGAGATGTTGCGAGTGCGGACTCCGTTCACAAATCCACATGCGCTGGGACCAAGAGCGTGATATTCAGATCCCATCCAATAATGAATGTTGTGCCGACACGCTCCCTCCGGAACACCACTCTCCGGAGCGCGCCGCACACCATCCCGATCGCGGGCGAAGTTGGCGATTTCATATTGGATCCACCCTCCTTGATCCATCGCCTCCAGCCAGATTTCATACATTTCTGCAGCGACCTCCTCCTCTACTTCATCCACTTCGCCGGCTTGGAGTTGTTGGAAAAGAGGAGTGTCTTCCTCGTAGATCACTTCGTAGCAGGCAAAATGTTCCGGCTGCAACTGGATGATTTCATCAATGGTTGATTTCCATCTCTCCATGGTCTGGCCTGGAATCGCGAACATCAGGTCCAGGTTGATTCTCTCAAACCCCGAACTACGCAACAGGTCATAGGATTGAAATACCGATGATCGGGTATGAATTCTCCCCAATCGTTCCAAAAGATCCTCATCCATGGACTGCACTCCCATGGAAATACGATTCACTCCAATTTCCTTCAACACTCTGGCTTTATCTCGCGAAAGAGTCGCCGGGTTGCATTCCACGGTCCACTCCGTTGCAGAAGTCCATCCCCGATCAGAAAACACTTTCCCGATCCTCTCCCAGCTTTTCGGTGGTAGCAGCGAGGGAGTTCCACCACCGAAGAAAATGGTATCCGGTTGGAAATCTCTCTCGATTCTGTCTGTCTCCAGAATCAGGGCGTCAACGTACCGTCCAAGCGTTGCGGAGTCGGGTTCATGCGAATAAAAGGCGCAGTAATCACATTTACGAGCGCAGAATGGGACATGGACGTAAAGGCCGGATCTAGGACGTGACACTGGATGAAGTGGTTCCAGTTGCAATCGTTGTGACATATTGGAGATACTTTCAGGGTCAGCTTCTAACAAATTTGACGCTTGAGTTGAACCAGTGATTCGTGGGAATTTGGATCAGTTCCCAGTCTAAGCGCTAATCAATACCGAAGGATTAATTCCTTTGTGGTGGAATCTCAATGAAAATGGATGAGTGAAAAAGCCAATGTCACCCAGGACGAGCAACATCATCTTCTACACCAGCGTTATTCTAGCGCCGGCCTTGACTGTCCCTTGGTTGTTTACGGAACCTGCCGGAGAGCCAATATCAGGTTTTCCTCCGTGGGCGCTTTGGGTTGTGATCACTACCATTGGCTATTGTTGCCTGCTGGCATGGGGTCTTGGGCGTTCGGACTGGGGTGAAGATTAGACATTAAAAGATTATGGGCAGCGCCGGATCACAGCCTTCCTTGGGATTGGATCAATGGGGATTGACCTTCATCGGACTTTACCTTCTTTCACTGATTGGAGTTGGTTTTTGGGGACGGATGGCTCGCAAGGAAAATACTCTGGATGACTTTTATCTGGGCGGGCGCGGCTTGGGGTTTGGCGTTTTATTGCTGACGTTATACGCCACTCAATATAGTGGAAATACACTCAT
>JAUIHU010000555.1 GCA_030432175.1 Verrucomicrobiia bacterium
ACTGGAGCTGATCAATGGCATTACATCTTTTCCTGGACCATTTTCCAGGTTCTCCAACCGACCATCCAGAAAGACCAATCGATCTCTTTCGGATGCAATCTGCTCTATTGGACGGTTCCCCGAGATCACGACTATGACCGCTCCTTCAACACGCTGTCCAGATTCATATTTCACCAGCATTTCACGGTATGGCTCCAAAGCTTTTCTCAGCTCCTCGTAAGTCGAATCTGCTTCAGTCTTGAAATCCACGAGCAATTGCAGTTCCAAATCAGGTCGATTTTCATAAACACTCCCTCCTTTAGCTTCAATTCGCTCTTGCAATGGATCCAAGTACAAGGACTGTAATGTGCGCCCCGGGACAACTTCATCCGCGTCATGCGCTACCAGCAACTGACCATCCACGAGATGAACATCCGCTTCAACACTGCAAAAGCCATGATCCAGAGCCAGCGCAAGTGGTCTTTGCTGCTCATAGTCATTGTGCGAATGAGCATGCGCATGAGGCTTAACAATCAACGCGCTCGTGGGTTGGGTTGTCTGGGATGTCTGACACCCGATTCCCCAAAGCCCCATCGTCAGCGCCATCGTCATTATTATGAAGAGTCTCATGAATAGTCCTGAATCAGTGTTATATTCCTGTTGATGAATCAGTGAATTCAAAAAGCTACCAGGCTCAAAATCAAAGTTCTCCAGGAGCAATGGGTGGATCCAATATCTCGTCAGTCACCAGCTCCCCTTCCTGAGTATCTTTAGTGAAGGCAATATGATAAAGCGCATCCCCGCGACCGACAAGCGGCATTTCCAACAGACCAATCACGTACCCATCTGCTGGTGACACTGCTGGATCTTCCAATCCACCAAACGGATCCGCGACAATGCCGAGCGTTTGCCCTTTCGAAACACTCTGTCCCAACTTCACCCGATTTCTGAAAACACCACTCGCCCCAGCGCGAACCCATTTACTTTTCTTACATCGAACCGGCGGACGCTGCCTTTTCCGACGTTTTGTCTGAGATCCTTCTTCGCTCGCTGCTATTGGCAAATCACTGGAAGCGTCGCGGTCCTTCTCGCGATCCGGTAACATTCCCAGTGCCCGCATGACCTGAAGAATACCCCGAACTCCGATTCGGATAGACATTTCATCAAATCGCAATGCCTCCCCCGCTTCATAAAGCACATTGGGAATTTTGAGATCGGCCAAAGCCTGCCGCAAAGATCCCGCTCTGAGCCCCGACTCAACAATAATTGGGGCAGCAAACCATTCGGCCATTTTCTGACTCTCGGTGTCCGAATCGGAAACCCGCGTCTGTGGAACGTTGTTACGATGAATGGCCCCGGTATGGATGTCTATCCCGTGTGTCGCTCTGGCGGCGATTTGATCCATAAATAAATGCGCCAGAATATCAGCCAGTGGTCCCGTCGGGCTGCCTGGAAAACAGCGATTTAAATCACGTCGATCCGCCAGATAACGACTGTGGTTAATGAACCCAATCACATTCACCACCGGCGCCGCAATAACAGTTCCCCTTAACCTTTTAAGCTCCTTTAACTTCAGTAGCCTTCGGATGATTTCGACCCCATTGATCTCGTCACCGTGGATCGCAGCGCTGATGAACAAGGTCGGACCGGAACGCTTTCCACGCGCCACATGTACTGGCATGTGCAACTGCGTGCGCGTGTAGAGTCGGGTCACCGGTAATTCAATGGTTTTTCTTTCTCCAGGAACCACATTCACGCCTCCAATATCGAAAGCCTGTGACTGAATGGAAAACGGTTTAACCGCTGGCGTTGAGGACGATTTTTGTTCTGGATCCAAGAAGCCTATCCTTTCCCTCTGGTTTTATTTTTCCCCAAAGCTGCATTCTTTTCCATGAACTGAATGATCCGGGATGCAACATCCGATTTAGTGGAGGTTTCTATGCCTTCCAATCCAGGAGAAGAGTTGACCTCCATGACGACCGGGCCGTGCTTGGATCTTAAAATATCCACACCGGCGACATTCAGTCCGACGATTTTAGCAGCGCGGACAGCCGTGGACCTCTCTTCAGGCGTAATCTTCACCAGTTCAGCGGATCCACCTCGGTGAAGGTTAGAACGAAATTCTCCGGGTTTGGCCTGTCGCATCATAGAAGCCACCACTCGATCCCCGATAATAAAGCAACGAATGTCCTTGCCATCAGCCTCTTTGATGAATTCTTGCACCAGAATATTGGCATTCAATCCACGAAAAGCTTCGATCACACTTTCGGCTGCCTTGCGAGTTTCAGCCAGCACCACACCAACACCCTGAGCGCCTTCGAGTAATTTGACAACCAGTGGAGCGCCACCAACCTGCTGGATCAGATTCGTTGTATCATCCGGTGAGTGGGCAAATGCGGTGACTGGCATACCGATTCCTTTGCGTGATAAAAGTTGCAGACTCCGCAGTTTATCTCGGGAACGCCCGATGGCCACGGATTCATTCAACGCATACACTCCCATCATCTCAAACTGCCGCAGCACAGCCAGGCCGTAAAAGGTGATGGAAGCTCCAATTCTTGGGATCACCGCATCGAAGTTCTCCAGCGGTTCCTGTTTGTAAAAAATAGCAGGACGATGCGAAGTGATGTTCATATAACACCGCAAAGGGTTGATGACTTGCATCTCGTGACCTCTGGATTGCCCCACTTCTACGAGACGTCGAGTGGAGTACAACTTTGGATTTCGCGATAAAATTGCGATTTTCATAAAATAAAAAATCAAATCATCAGGACTTATTGCTCCGAACCGGTATTTCGAGAACCTTCAGAGACTTACGCGTCAGGTAGCTACGATGAGGAACCGTCACAAAGCGGTGAGACATCGCCTGTCGACCCAGCAACATGGGGAATCGCATCGTATTACGATCTGTGAGGCTCAGTTCTATTGGCCAGAACCGGTCATGAATCTTCAATCGGGTCTCAATAAAGTAACGTCGCTCCCTGTGCCCTCCAGAATCAGAAACCTGGCGCTCATCCAGTAGAGGCGCTTCGCAATAAATCACACGATCCGGAGCTTCACCGGAAACTGTATAAAACCGGACTCGCGTTCCAGATTTCATCTTTTTCAGCGAAATGTCCTCTGCATGCAGGGAGGAAGTTCTGGCTCCAGTGTCGACTTTTGCCTTGATTCTGGATAGTCCCAGATCGGGTAAAGCCACCCATTCTCGCCATCCTAATAGGACCAGTTTTTCCATGTCATTCGTAGAACGCTATTCACTCGACTTTCCTGATTCTGAATAAAATGTAGGGAAAATGGACTTCACCCAAATAAAATCAACTTCAAAAAGGATTTTTTTTCTATTTCATTCTGATAATTGGATTGCTTCAATGGAAGTTGAAGGCGGGTCGAGTTGACAGTTCATTTAAAGGTCAATTATAAATCTATGCAATTATCGGCCGCAGCCAACACATCCCGGCAGGCCAAATGATCTAATTTGAAAGCTCTCTTAACTACAACCGAAGTCAAAACCGAACGCGTGTTCCTCATCGGCGCACAAGTCGGGCCAGCTACAGCCTGGGACATTGAGGACTCACTGGCTGAACTTGAACAACTAGCAAAAACGGCTGGAGCAGACGTCCGCGGATCCGCCACGCAAAAAATTCAAAAGCCCAATGCAGCCACTTATATAGGAGGAGGCAAGGCTGAGGAACTGGCCGATTTGTGCAAAGGAGATGAGGTCGACACGGTGATCTTCGATGACGAACTCTCACCAGCACAAACCAGAAATCT